>NZ_JBLZMW010000002.1:0-30989 GCF_048553275.1 Pacificoceanicola niger | reverse complement strand
CAGGACTTCCTGCGCGCCGCCACTGGCGTTGACGAACATGAATTTGGATGTGTCACTGTCGCAGGTGAAGAACAGGTTCTCGAACCGTGTCAAAAGGAACGTGTTGGGGTTGTAGCAGAGGTAATCATCACCGTCGTAAGCGAAGTGGATCGTGGTCGCCGCTCCGTCTCCGCGATATGTGACACCCATACGGCGCGTCACACCGGACACCGCGTCCATGAGGCTCCGCGCCGAGTTGATGATATACTCGCCGCCCGGAAAGTAGATGCTGTTTGGCGAGGCCGGATTACTTGGGTTCATGACCGATGTGATTTGGTTTTTCACGGTCGCTGTGAAGGCCGCTTTGATGGCTGCGCTGTCGTCGGTAGAACCATCCCCCTTCGCGCCAAATGCTTTGACATTGTACCCGTTCTCTCCAGGGAGGACGTAAAATTTTTTTCCAGCAGCGTTTTCGACATGATGATCCTTCGCATCATCTGCTGCGACCAGCCAAACACAGCTGGGCGACACGGATTGAATCTTATCTCCCTCATCGAAGTTCAAGCCTGTCTCTTCAAGCAGCTCGGAAGGGCTCTGAACTATATTTTCAATCACCGCTTCCACGGCCAGACCCCATGCACGGATCTGATCTTTCTTGGGGTTGTACGCCGCGTCTTCCGGCAAACCATCATCATTCGGGCCATTCAGGGCGCGCCAAATCGCGACCGCGCCTCCATGTGGGAAGACCATGCTCTACACCTCTTTTTTTTGAGAAAGCTATGCAATCGTGGCCGTGACCGGCCCCGCGTCCGTTTCGGACGGGTTGACGGACACGTCGATGGACCGCGCAGTCCAGTTGAAGGTGCCGGTGCCGCAGACATCGGTGATCGAGATCGCCGTGCCCGGATCGGCGTAGCTCGTGGCAATGAGCACGGCATCCCGGTAAATCTGCGTCTTCCAGAGCGTGGCCGCGGCGGCAGCGGTCAGCTCGACCAGCGCCGCGCCGCCCCCGGCGTCCGTGACCGCAAGGACGCTTGGTGGCGCGGGCGCTGTGGTCGAGGCAGCGGCAACCACGTCCTCGACAACCACCTCGTCCCCGATCACCCCGCCCGGTGTCTCGAAGGCAACCGAGACGTCATAGATACCGCCCTCGGTCAGCCCCGGCATCTGCACCGACGTCACATCGGCGGTCACCGCAACCCCCTTCCAGCCGCCCGATCCCGCGCCCCGGTAATGGACCACAGGCGTCAGGGCGCTGCTTGGCGGAGCCTGCCAGCCGATGGAGATCCCGGCGACGAATGTGTTGGCCGAGACCTGCACCCCGGCCCCGCCCGCCACCACGTTCTGCGGAACCGGCACCCCTGCGGAGGTCTGCGGCTCCGGCAGCTCCTGAACCTGCCCCTGCTCCGCCAGCGCCAGATTGTACGCCGCCGGATCGACCTTGCGCAGCACCAGCGCGACCGAGCGCAGCAGCGCCTTCTCGAAGCTGAGCGCGTGGCGCGAGACCTCAAAGTAGCCGGACAGCCCAAGCTGCGGCACATCGACCGCGATAGTGTCCTCGTAGATCGCTGGCAGCGCCTTCGGCTTGCAAAGCAACGTGACGATCTGGCGCGGGTTGTCGCGCTCGGTGTGGATCTTCATGCACTGCCGCGCCTGCCGGTGAGACGGGCACAGGATCAGCGGCTTGTCCGGACCGGGCCGGACCTCGCGATCTTCGGCCACGCGGGTGGCGTCCAGCCACGGCTCCGCATCGACCTCGACAAACCCGAGGTCCTGCGCGTTGAACCGCGCGGGCAGTTCGTTGTAGCGATCGAGCATGTCCGGCCCCGGGCTGACCTCCTGCACTTCGAGGATGTCCGCAAAGCCGAGCGTGAACTCCGGCGCGGTCCAGGCCCCGACTTTGAGCCGCACCTTGCCATTCGGCTTGAGCCGGATGCGTCCGGCGCAGGCGGCGAGCATGCGGCCCAGCACGTCCTGCGGACGCTCGTTCAGCATGTAGGACCCGCCAATCCGGTACAGCTTCTCCGTGCCCCCGGCGGCAAGCGCCACGTCGCGGTCGCAGATGTCCGCCTCGGTGATGATGTCTTCCTCATCGAAGACATCTGGCCGGTTGAATCCATGCGGCAGAGCCACATATTCCCGGATCGCCAGCGCCATGTTCTCGGTGAAGGCGCTGGTCTCGGTGCGCGGGTCATAGCAGGCGGCGGTCTCCGCCTTGACCTTCACGGACGGCTCCCCGAACGGAAAGCTCTTGCGCTGCTTGCTCGCCGCCACGGACTGCGCCCGGATCATCGTGGTCCAGAGGCCGTCGAGACGGTGGTCCGTGGTCCACTCCGGCCAAATCGCCGTGATCTCCGAATAGGCGGTACTCGGGGCTGATCCGTCACGGCTCAGCAGCCGGACGCGCGGTTGGAGCACGGAGCCAAAAGTGGTGTTGTTGCGGACCATGTACGGCGGATCGTCGGCGTTGATGTCCCCGTTCCCGTCGAGCAGCACCGGCGTGCCGTCGAGCTGGTATTCTAGGACTCGGCTGATCTGTCCGTGCCCGTGTACGATCACGCGATAAGACGTCCCGCTTTCGGCGCGGTGAAATACGATGCTACCGCCGACCAGAACCTTGCCGAAGTGCCCGAACCTCGGGCCGGTGGCGTTCTTCGTGTTGAGCTGGATGTTGTCCGGCTTGGCCTGATCCGGCACCTTCGGCGCGGTCAGGGCACTGAGCGCCAAAGACCCCGCGATGTTGATCGCAATGCCCGCCCAGGTCAGAGACCCTGCCGCAGTGACAAGCGCGACCGAGCCGCCGACGCCAAAGACGCCTGGCAAGAGAAACCCTAGCGCTTGCGGCATGACCACCCCCGCAGAACCGTGAAGTCATCCGCGAGCCGCAGGCCGCGCTCCATCCGCAGCACCGCCCGACCGTCGAGGATCAAGCCGCACAGCGTCCGGCCATCGTGCCGCAGCACCGCCACCCCGTCGCCGTCGAGGTCAGGCAGGCGGGTCATGCGCGGCGAGATCAGGTTCAGAAGATTGCCAGCCGCCATGATGATCCGATGGCATCCGACGCGGGTGCTGTAGGTGCCGCGCAGGTCACCCGCCGGATCGAAACCGGTCTCGTAGCGCACCGCAGAGGCGCACCAGAGCGCACAATCGTTGACACCCCACTCGAACGGCTCCGAGCGGGTCAGGGCGATGAAATCGGCGAGCATTACCAGTCCGTCCAGGTGATCAGCTTGTTCGACTCGGTCACGAACTGCAGGCCCTCGTCCGTGGGGTAGCGCCGTTTCTGGTCGAAGTAGGTCAGCATGCCGTAGGTCGGCACGCCCTTGCGGGCCATGAAGCTCTCCGTGGTGAGGCTGACGATGGCCCCGCCGCGCGGAAACGACACGGTCAGCTTGTCCATGATCCCGATGTCGAGCGCGAAGGGATGTCCGGCAGGCCCGCCCGTGTCCGGGTCGAAGAGCTGGGCATACAGCCCCGCGTCCCGCGCCCGGTACTCCGACACTTCACCCACCATCGTCACTAGCTCCGCCGCCCAGTTCGCCGCGTCGATCATCTCGTTCGGCATGCCGAGCTGGTACTCCCTGAACGGCGCAAGCTCATTATCGCCGCCGGATATCTCCGGCAGGCCCACCAGAAGACCGCTTCCCGCACCCCAGACCCTTCCCCATTTCAGATCCGTGAACGGCACGTTGCGATTGCACAGCAGCAGCGGCTCCGTCGCGAAATCGAGGTGCAGCAGCACGGACATCTGCACCGCGCCGCCAGACAGTAGCGCCATGACCTGGTCACGGTACTCCGCAGGCTGCGCCTTGATAAACTCGATCATCGCTCGAACGCCTCGGTCACCATGACCCGAAGGTTCTCGGAGAACCGCCCGTACTGCTGGAACACCCGCCAGCCGGCGTCATCGCGCAGCCGCACAAGCACGGTCGGATTGGAGACCTCGACCTCTGCCCCCTCCGGAACCGCTTCGCGCAGCGGCGGGTTGAAGGTGACCAAACCATCCGTGTTCGCCTCGACCCGGTGGAGGAAATCGTTGATCGAAAAGAACGCACCCACCGCGAGGGACCGCCCGAGGTAGCCGTCGAGCTGGATCTCGGACGCACCCGCCGCGACATCCGCGACGGCGACCGGCTCATCGTGATCCGGCAGCGCAAAGCCTGCACCGTCATCGAAGGACGCCCCATCGGAGAACAGCAGGCTCCCGCGTGCAATGTCATCCGCCGCAATCCCCACCGAGGCCAGGAAGGCCGCTTCATCGCCCTCGAAAACCGCCGTGCCGAAGTTCGGCAGGGTCAGGCGCAGCAGGTTCGCCCGCCCTCGCAACCGATCCCCGATCACCGAGGCGAGCCGTGCCACCGCCGGATTGAGCGGAGGCACTTCGATCTCGGAGACCCAGCGCCGATCCTCGGTGTAGACGATGGTCTCCTTGCCATCGGCACCGGGGCCATAGGAGCTGGTGTCGGTTTCCAGCCAGAACGGCGCATGGCGCAGCGGCACTACGGGCGGCAGGTCGATGATGCGCACCATGGGTCAGCTCCGCCTTTGCGTCTGCTGGATCATGCGGTTGTTCGCCTGCACCACCTGAACGGAGGCGGACCGGCCCGCATCTGCCGCGACAACCCGCAGGTCCTCGCTCGACTCGACCATGACCTGCAGCCGCTGCGGGGATCGCTCGCCGATGGTCTGGCCCGGCTTCGTGACATGCACGGACTCGTTCGGACTTGCCCGGAACGCCACGATCTGGCTGTCGATCCCGCCGACACCGCCGACATCGAACGAGCCGCCGGTCGCGAATCCGGTCAGACCGCTGAACAACCCGCCGATCAGCGCCCCGCCGATGGTGCCGGACCCGCCGAACATGTTGACCAGACCGGCCTGAGCCTGCTGCGCAAGGACCTTGGCCAGCGACTGCGCCACCCCGGAAAGGACTTCCTTGAAGTTCTTGAAGCCCCGGATGCCCTCGCCGATCAGCTTGCCAATTCCCCCAAAGACACTGGACGCCGTGCTGCCGATGCCTTTGAAGGCATTCTCCGCCGCCTTCGCATGGCTCTCGATGCTATCGAGGTTGACGGCGTCCGACATCTTGTCCATCGCGCCGCGCACCAGGCCGGTGCCGCCCTCGATGCCCTTTACAAGGCCGTCAACGATGTAGCCGCCGATCTCCATGAAAACCCGAGACGGAGAATTGATGCCAAGCGGTCGCGTGATCCACTCCGGCAGTTCCCTGGCCAGACTGTAGATGTAATCCACCACGCCCTGCCACTTCTCGGCGATGCCCTGTTTGATCCCGTCGATGATCGCCCTGCCGATGTTCAGCGCAGCCTCGACGACATCGGCCAGCACCTGCCCTAGCGCCGCCAAGAGATCGGCCCCGAACTGCCGGACAACCGCGACGCCGTCCTGAAACGCTGCTCCGAGATCGGAGACCAGTGTCTGCAGGCGGGCGACCATGTCCCGGACACCCTCCGCAACCGCTGCCGCCAGATCCCCGAACAGCACCTGGAAGACGCCAAGGACCATGCTGGCGAAGCTCTGCACGATGCCATGAAACGACAGGAACGCGGTCTGGAAATCGCCGTTCAGCAGCGCCTCGATCCCGGTTCCGAGCAGCCGGAACTGTTCCTGCATCCCGTCGAAAATGACCCGGACAGCCTCAAGGATACGGTCGAACGCGGCTTTCAGACCTTCGAGCGCCGCCTCGATGGCCCCGGTGATCGCCGGGAACTCCTCCTGCAGAGCGCCCCAGTTCACGTAGATCGCAACGCCCGCCGCCGCGATGCCCGCCGCCAGAAGGCCAAGCGGCGAGACCACGGCCATGATCACACCGGCCAGCGGCGCGAGCGCCGTCAGCATCAAACCAACCGCCGCGACGACAGGACCGAGCGCCGCCCCCAGACCGCCCGCGATGACCACGAACTTCTGTGTCTCCGGTGACAGGCCCTGGAATGCCTCCGCCGCGCGTTTCACATAGACGGAAAGGTCCGCGAGGATCGGCAGGATCACCGCGCCGATCTTTTCCGTCGCATCGCCGATGGCGTTCAGGGCCTGCGTGATCTTACCGCTGTCCGTGTTGGCCATGGCTTCCGCCTGACCCTTGTACTGCCGTTCCAGCTCTTCGAGCATCAGGGTCTGGGCACCGGCCACGTCACCGGCCTTGGCCATCGCCTTGATCATCTCCTTCTGCTGCTCGGTGAAGGAGACACCGACCCGGCTCAGGGCACTGAGACCCGCGACCGGATCGTTCAGCGCCTTGCCGAGCATGACGGCAGACGACTGCAGGTCCTGCCCGAGACGCGCCGAGAGATCGAGCGCCGCCTGCTGCGCCCGGGCAAACACATCGCCCGAGATGTTGCCGAAGGTCAGCAAGTTCGCCGTCACTCGGGACAGGATCGCTTCGTCGCCGTATAGCGATTTTTCCTGCAGCGCAGAGGCCATGGCTTCGAGTTGCGACAGGGTGTAACCAGCCCCGTCGCCCATGCTCTCAAGCGCGGTGGAGACGGCGGCAACCGCCCGCTCCTGCTCTCTCTGTGCCGCTACGGACTTGTACGCGAGACCGACCAGCGGAGCCGTCAACGCCGCCGACATCTTCGTGCCGACACTGGTCAACTGCCGCCCGGTCTGCTGCATCGACCGGCGGAACGCGGCCACCCGCTTCTGCGCCGACCCGACGCCGTCCTCGAAGGCGGCGCTGTCCATCCCGAGAACGACGCGCAGTGCGCCGATGATCGCATTTGCCATCTACTGCATCCTTCCCCCGAACGCGGCATTGAGCATCAGCGCCAGCGCCTTCTGGTCTTCCCAGTTTTGCCGCTTGCGCTGGACCTTGGCCGAGCTGACCTTCCGGAACTCCGGAAACTTCTCCGGCTTGTGAAACCCGATCATCGTCAGGCGGGCGGTCTGCCAGGCCCCGACCTCAAGGAACAACCGCTCCCGCTCGATCCGCTTGGCAGCGCCCGCCATAACGATGGCGATTTCCCGCAGGGTCAGACCCCAGAACCGCTCCGGGTCCTGCCCCGCCTCGACCCATCCTTCCAGAAGGGACGCCCAGTTCAGGACGTCCCCTTGGTCTTTTTTCCCTTCGCGCCGTCGCCCGGCGCGTCCGGCTTGGGCATGCTGTCGGCGACGGCCTGTCCGGTGAGTTCCATCGCCTGCGCGATCCCGCCAAGCGCGGTGATCAGCGCCCCGGCACCGCGCAGGTCAATGTCTGGATGATGCTCCTGCAACCCGGCCCAGAACAGCAGCCGCACATCGCGAAAGCTGATGTCCTCGCCCGCCGCCTCGATCCGTTTCAGGAATGCCAGGACACCGCACCCGACAGCGTCCTCCAACTCACACATCCCGTTCGCCGTGAAATGCAGCGACCAGGTCTTGCCATCGGCCTCGAAATCATGCCGCCCGCGAATCCTGTTCGACATGATCAGGAGGCCGCAAAGACCGGCTTGCCGGTGATCTTGAAGGTCGCGGTCGAGGTGATCCTGTCATCGAGCGGATCGGTGGATTCCAGCCCCGTCAGGAACGCCGAGAACGTCCAGCTCGACCCGTCCGGGAACCCGATGGAATAGGACACCGGATCATCATCCGCGAGGTCCGCCACCAGCGCCTGGAACGCCGTCGAGGACGGCTTCGACTGGATCTCGACGGAGACCTCGCCGCCATCGCGCAACGCCGAGATATACTCGCGCCAGCCTTCGGTGGATTTCATGTGGGTCGCATCGACCACGTCGCGGGTCAGCGACGGCGGCGTGATGCTGAGCACCTCGCCAACCGAGGTCACGCCCCGCAGGAAATCGGAACCAAATCCGATCTGTGCATCAGCCATGTCAGGTCTCCTTGTTCCAGCTGATTTGAAGATCAACGGAAATGCGGAACAGCTGGCGCTCCTCCCCCGTTGTGCGGTCGGTCAGGTCCCGGTCATCGCCGACAAAGACCCCCTGAAAATTGATCCCGTCCGAGACCCCGCGATAGCCGGACAGGAAACCGCCAAGCGCCCGGCCCACATCCTTTGCCCCGGCATAGGTCTCGGCCCAGGCATCGGCCTGCACGCGCGACTGGCGCAGCGCGGACTCTCCACCCATGTGATAGCTGCGCGGGTCAGAGATCACCGTCAGGTTCAGGTACGGAAAGCCGGTGACGCCGCGCGGCTGCGTCAGCCAGTGCACCCGTGTCCCGACCAGCGCCTGCAGCGGCGCATGGCCGAGAAGCAGGGCCGTCAACGCCTCTTCCATCTCATCGCCCCTTCTTGGCCAGCCGCCGCTGGTATCGCTTGATCGACTTCAGGACATCCGCCCAAAGCGCGTCCTTGATGCCATCGAGCGCGTTGTCCTTCTCTGCATCCCAGGCCGGGCGCAGGTGCGGCTCCGCCGCCTGATGCTCGTTTCCGAACTCGGTCTGCACCGCCGCCGGATCGTTCGGCCCGGCATAGACCTCGACCGCACTTTCCTTTGTCGAGACCTTGCGCTGTCGCTTGGTCAGCCGTGTGCCGACGCCGTAACTGGCTTTCAGGTTGCCGCGATCTTCCGGAGCATTCGCCCGCCCCGCCTCGGCAATCGGCTCCGCTGCCGCCTTCAGGACCCGCCGGACACTCGCCTTACCCGATGCCTTCGGCAGCTCCATCATCGCCTTTTCCAGGTCCTTGAAGCCATCTACCTTAAACTTGACTTTCAAGGCTCAAAACCGCCGTGATTTCGAGGACCGCATGCCGCGCCCCAGCCGCCTCCTTGATGCCCTCGATGTCCCAGACAGAGCCGGAGACCATCGCGCCATCGGCGCCCCAGGCTCCATGCAGGACCATGCGGTCCGCCGTGGTCAGCGACCGGGTGAGGGCCGAGCTTCTGACCTCGAACCGGGACACCAGCGCCGCCGTCTCGCGTCCGGCGCTGATCTTCTCCATGTCCCGCACATCGCTACGGCTGGCGAAGGTCTGGCCGAGCAGAACCCACGCGCCCACCGGCTCGTTGAAGGCGTTTCGCGCCTCCGACTGGAAGCGCTCGAACCCGACGCGTCGGTCGTACCGTGCCACCCCGCCCGCCATGGTCACATCGCGAACCGGCGATACCGCCGGGTTAGATCATCGACGCACCGCGCCGCATCCTCGGCGACACCGGCAGTCGGCTCGGCCCCGCGATGTTCGAAGTAGAACCCGATGAGCTGCTTTGCCGCCTCGACGATGTCATCAGGCACGGAGGCGACATCGGCAAATCCTGCGACAAAGCGCAGATCGACCGCGTCCGGCCTGTCGATCACCGAAGGCCATGACTTGCCGGACAAGAGCACCACGACAGCGCCGCGCCCGTCTCGGGTCAGCAGGTAATCCGAGGACGGAACAACCTGCGCCGCGCCGTCCGGATCGGTGTACCGGATTTCGGTGATCGCGGACACACGGGGGAACGGCAGGCGCAACACCTGATCGGTGAACCCGCTACCCTTGGCCGACCATGCCTGCGAGACAATCGGGAAGCCGAGACCGCCGAAACCATCCGTATCGACATCGAGCTGCGCCGAAGCCGACCGCACCGCCGCCGCGACCTGTGTGTCGAAGTCGTCTTCCAGAAGGCGCAGGTGCTTCTTCGCGTCATCCAGATCGACCAGATCGACACCGCCCCCGGAAATCCGCTCAAGCCACATGCCGAACCCCTTAGCTCAGCGCCAGTTCCGGCTCAGCGCTGATCTGGTCCGGGAACATGTCGATCAGCTTCTGCAGTTCGACCTTGACCGGCTCGAACGTCTCAGCGTCACCGTCGAGGATCTCGGAAGCGGCCTCCGCAACCGCCTGTGCCTGAGCCTTCGCCGCCGCCATTTCAAGGGCAAGATCAGAAACCTTCGACTGCGCCTCAGCCAGCGAAGCCATGGCAATGTCGCGCTGGCTGGCAGCCTCGCGCACGGCGTCCTCACGCGCTTTCAGGATTGCGCTGACCTCCGGGTCATCGGATGTCGGCTCGCAGTAGCCCGCCGCCTTCCATGCCGCGTACACCTTCGGCGAAAGCCACGTCATGCTTCCGGCCCGCAGATTGTACTGCCCGCCCTGGATGGCCGTCTTCATCTTGACGTAGACACCTTCCGCGCAGACACCGGCCTTTGCCAGAGCATCGAAATCCGTCTTGGAAAGATCCAACCGCTGTCCTTCCTTGAAGGACACAGCCTCATCGCCGTCGCCTTCCACATGCTCGCGCAGCGCGAACGCCACGATGACCTTGTCCACATCCGCCGTGGATGCCGCCTTTTTTCCTGCCGCCATGATCAGCGCCCCTTTTGTCTCAGAATGGAACCGCCGCCCGGCTATCGGACGGCGGCAGATCACTCATGCGCGGATCAGGATGCCGCCTGGCGCATCTTCTTGATGGCGGTGTTCGTTGCGGCGATGGTCTTGCCATCGGTCCGCAGCATGGCCATGAAACCGACCTGGCCCTTCTTCGCATAGGCGGAGTCGGTGAAGCGGTAGAGCGTGAGGTTCATCACGTCGCGGATCAGGTACTTCGACATGTCGCCGAACAGCACCGAATCCACACCGGCTGCAGGCTGCGCCATGTCCTGGTTGATTGTGTACTGGTAACCGTTGATCTCGGCGGGAGCCTGACTTGTCACACCCGGCACCCAGAGCGGGCGGTCGCTTCCATCCTTCAGCTTCTTCGCAGCCTTCAGGACCACATCGTGGAACATGTACCGCGCATCGCGGCGATAGACCGGATCGACCGAGTGTTCCAGGTCCGTGAAGTCGTCCCAGGTGAAGCTCGCGACAAGGCCGGTGGCCGTGGTGTGCCCCACGGCGGCACCGTTCACGATGCCGGTGGGTTTTCCGGTGCCGTTGCCAACGGTGTAAGCGGTGTTCGTCAGACGCGACAGACGTGCGGACAACAGGCGGTTGAGCATGCCTTCGAGGTCACCGATGCCAGCATCCTGCAGCAACGCGAGAGGGATGGTGACCACCTTTGAACTTGCAAGGTGCGCCGCAATCGACGCGGTGCCGAAGGTGATGTCGCCATCGGTTGCGGAGGCGTTCTCGGCAAGCCATTCGCCAGTCACGGCGGTTTCATCGACTGTGGGCCACTGGATGGTCTCGCCGCTGGTGGTCTCCTGCACGGTCGCGACCGAGCGGACACCGCCGTAAGCCCTCATCGCTTCGAGCAGGACACCGCTGAAGGTGGTCGGAACGAGGTAACCGCCTTCGCTTTCCGTGCCGGTGGACTGCGCGTTCTGGACCTGACGGCCATACTCGGTCAGCACGTTTTCCGGCAGCCGGTTCACCGCCGCTTCGCCGCCGCGCAGATAGGCGTCGAAGACAAGCGAGCGGACTTCATCGCCGGGACGCTGCTGACGCGGCGAAGCGCCGGTCTGGGCAGCGGGCGTATCCGGGTCGTTCGCCTCGGACTGCAGACGGGCTTCGAGGTCGAGCTGCTGCTGCTCGGCCTTGATCTGCGCGTCGATCTTCTCGATCTCGGCGTAGATTTCATCCTGCCGGGTGGCGCTGTACTCAGCCGTCCCCTTGTCGAGGTTGTTGCGCGCCTCTTTCGCCAGCGCGTCACGCTGCTCGCGCAGCTGCTTGATGGTCTTGGCCATGGCCAATCTCCCATAAAAAAACCGGGTCAGGCCCCGGTCGGTTTCAGTGAAATGCGGACGCACCGCGTTTAGGGCGCAACCCGTTCGAGATAGTCCAGCTTGCGCATCTGGGCGGCGCGATGCGCAGCCGCAGTCTCTTCATCCGGCGAAAGCGGTTTCAGCGCATCCGGGGCCTTGTCGAAAATCGACAGGTCAAAGCGGTTCTCGGTGCCGCCGTTCTTCTCGTAGATGCGATCCACCAGCCCCATCGCGAGCGCTTCCTCGGCATCCAGCCAGGTCTCATCGTTCATCAACTGGCGGAAGTCCTCGGCAGACTTGCCGGTCTTTGTCGCATAGTCGGCGCGGATCGAGCCATCAACCTTGTCGAGCATTTCCGCAGACAAGGCGTGATCCCGGGTGTCTCCCATCGTGATCATCCAGGCATTGTGGATCATCACAAAGGCACCCTTGGCAATCTCGATCTCATCGCCCGCGAGCATCAGGTAGGACCCCGCTGACGCCGCGAGACCGTCCACATGCGAGATCACCCGCGCCGGGTGTTGTTCGAGTGCGGTCTTCATCGCCCGCGCCATGAAAACGTCACCGCCAGGCGTGTCTATACGAAGATGGATCGTGGACGCGCTGATCTGCTTGATCTCGCGCACGAACTCTTCCGCCGTGATGCCCCAATACCCGATCTGGTCATAGACCAGCACCTCGACCTCGCCGTCTGCCTCCATGGCCCGAACGGTCAACGCGGCTGGCCTGCCGTCCTTCGGGCACAAGGCCCGTGCCAAAATCTCCTTGAACTTCATGCTCTGTCCTCTCTCCTACCGGAAGCCCGGTGATGGCGGTTGCGGATCAGTGCTGCCGCCCTGGTCTGTGCTGCTGGCATCACCTTTCATCACCGGCCGGAAAAGCGTGTCTGCGTCCGGGTCATCCGACTTCGGAAGACCTTCCAGCTCGCGGGTCTCGTTGACCGTCATCCATCCCGGATGCTGGGTGCCGCCAACCGCGATCTTGTGGGCATCGTACCGCGCCGCCAGATCCGCGCGGAGCAGAGTGTCCAGATTAAACTTGATTGACACCCCGCTGAGACGCTCTTCGCGCGTCAGCAGCTTGCGCGAAAGCTCGGCCTCGAACCGTTTCACATGCTTGCGCAGCCCGAGGATGTAAAACTGCGTTGTCTGCGCATTGATGCCCGTGCCCCAACTCGTGGACTTCTCGGTCTCGCCGATCAGGTGCGGCGGAACCCCATAGGCCCGTGCGACATCGAGCACCTGGAACGCACGCGACTGAAAGAGCTGCGCCGTCTCCGGGTCTGTCATCAGGCTGACGAACTTGCCACCCTCGGCAAGCACCGCCGGAAGATGCGCGTTCTGGACGCCAGCCATCTTCCGCATCCAGTAGTTTCGGACTTCATCGGCGACCTTCTCGTCTACCTTGCCCTCATAGGTGATATAGCCGCTGGGCTTGCCACCTTGCTTGTAGAAAAGCCGCGCGTACTCATCCGCGTCGAGACCGATCCCGATGGATCGGCCAAAGCACTTGAGCGGCGACAGCGCCTCAAGACTGCGCATCGTAGCAGAGGCGCGAAAATGCAGGATGTCATCCTGATCACGCCCATAGGTCTCGCCCTCTTCGGTGATGCGGTAGGCGGCGCGACCGTTCCGCTTGAAAGGTTTCACCGTGGCGTCGAACAATGGACGCAGCGCAGTCACCTGTCCGCGTCCGTTGCGCATGATCTCGGCGTAGGAATTCCCTTCCAGGAACGCGAGGGCGAAAAGCCCCTCGAAAAACACCTCCGCAGAATAGAGCGTGTGCGGATCAACGTGCACGAGGTAGTGAGCGGGATGGTCACCGAGCACCACGCTGCCCTTGTCCGTATCTTTGCGCGACACCCCGACAGACAGTGTGCCGATTGTTCCCGCCAGCAGCGAGACGCAGCCGAACACTGCCGTCAGCTTCATCGCCGACTCCCGCGTCACGGCATCGGCCCCGGTGATCCCGAAGAACTCGCGCCATTCCTCGGCACTGGCCGACGATTGCAGGTTCATCGGCCTGCTGTCCTGCGCCGGTGGACCTGCGAGAACCGGCTCGATGCGAGGAGCCGGATCGGACTTCACAGCGGACCCGAATAGCCGTTCAAACATCCACAAATCCTCGCGTCACGCTGCCTTTGGTTTCGTCCTCGCTGACCTGGCACAGTGGCCACAGCGCGTTGATCAGGGCGTCTATCCCGTCGATCTTGTCTTCCGGTGCCAGCTTGGTCGGGAAGATGTAGTCCCCGCCCGGAACCTGTTTCAGAAGCGTGTTGCCCGCCATCCAGGTCAGCACCGGATTGCCGTCATGCCGCATGCGGTGATCATCCACCGCCGCGATCAGCTTGTTGAACGGCTCGTTGGTGTTCGCCGCCCGCTTGCGAAGCTCGACCGCCGTGATGCCAGCGCCATCCCACGTCGCCGCCATCTGCTGCGCGAACTGCGCGTCATAGATCACCATCTCGACATTGAGCACAGGCAGGTCACCCCAGCCCCACTCGTTCCTCGGGTCATGGTCGGCACCATACCCGGCAAGCTGCATGACCAGCGCCTCGACCAGCCGCAGGTCCAGTTCGGCACCCGGCGTCGTGGTGATCAATTCCTTGTTGGCCCAGCCCCACAGGTGCTCGTTGCCCGGCGCGTCCACCACCTTCTGCGGCAGGCAATGCCATGAGAACGCAGTCATCGGTCCCTTGGCCGGATCATCCTCATCAGGGAACACCACCACCACGCTCGACGGATCGTGTCGTGTGGCAAGGTCAACACCGATGAAGCACCGCCGCCCGGCGAAGTCCTCGATCCTGAGGTCCGTGTCTTCCCCGGCCCGCCAGCCTTCCATGTCGATGGCCGACGCGCCAACGCTGGTCCAGATGTCCAGGTGCTTGCGCAGGAACTCGCCCATCGCTGCCGGGCTGGCCGATGCCTTGCGCCATTCGTCCTGCATGTATTGGAGGGACTTTGCCTCATGCAGCGACGGATTGGCCTTCTCCCAGGTTGCCTGGTCTCCCGGATCGTCCCCCTCGTCCGCCTCGAAGATCAGGCCGAAGTAACTGTCGTCCTCGAACGTCCCTTCCAGGATGCGCTGCAGGTACTTGCGCTGCTCGTAGCAGATCCCCCCGGTGTTGTAGCCCGCCGTGGTGATCGCGATCAGCAGCGGCTGTTCCCGCGCACCGAGGGCGCTGGCCATCGAATCCCAGACGTCCCGCTTCTCGTGCTCGTGCAGCTCGTCCACGATGGCGCAATGCGGATTCTTGCCGTCCTTCGATTTCGTCTGGCTGGCAATCGGCTGGAACACCGCAGCTGGGTCCGCCGTCTTGATCTTGTGCTCCTCGACATGCAGCCCGAGCAGCTCATCCAGCGCCATCCCCTGCGCCCGCCCGGTCAAGGCCATGACCCGCGCCGCGTCAAAGACGATCCGCGCCTGATGGGTCGAGGCCGCAGCCGAATAGACCTTCGCCCCCGGCTCTCCGTCAGGCCCGAGGAAGTACAGGCCGACCCCGGCGAGCAGCGTGGACTTGCCGTTCTTGCGCGGCACTTCGACATAAGCCGTCCGGAACCGGCGCACCCCGGTCACCATGTGACGCCAGCCGCCGAGTTGGCTGATCAGGAACGACTGCCACCCGAGCAGCGTGATCGTCTCGCCGCGTGATGCCCAGGCCCCCTCGATGTGCGGCAGCGCCTCCATGAAGGCGCACATGTGCTCCGAGGCTTCGAGGTCGAAGATGTACGGGAACTGATCCGTTCCCTCGCGCTTGAGGTCCGCCTTGAACCGCTTGCAGGCCAGCTTGATCCGCTTGCAGCTCGGCACCTTGTTGGACAGAACATCCTCGACCCAGGCCAGCGCCCGCCGGGTGACCGGTGTCTCGACCGATGTGCCGAGCATGGCTCAGACGGAGCGCTTCTTGGCGAGCGGCTGGAAGGGCATCACCTTGCCGCCGCCACCGCCCTCCGGCGGTTCCTTGTCGAGCAGATCCATGAAGGACGTCTGCGCCGACATACCGTTCTTCGCGCGGGCGTAGGGCGTGGCCAGAAGTTCGCGTTCGAGCGTGAGCAGCTTGTTCTCGTGGAACGCGCGGCTCTGCTCTTTGCCGGAAAGGTAGTCGCTGGCCGTCGCCTCGAACTTCTCACCGGCGATGTCCGCCGACAGGCGATGGTATTCGGCGCGGTGCACGGCGTAGCGCACGACGATCCCGAAGACCGCTTCATCGAGAACCCGCTCCCGGCGCAGGACGGCGAGCAGGCTTTCACCATGCTTGCGTTCGTCCTCACCGAAGTGCTCCGGCCATCCCCCAAGCAGGGCGACAAGTCGTTCCATGCCTTCCGACGAAGTGGTCACGAGACCCCCCCCCTAAAACTTGCACCCGCAAAAATCTGATTACCGCCGCCGGTCCCCAGTTCGGGTCGATTGAACTTTTTCACCCCCCTTATGGCCGGTCCGGCTTGGGGCCGGTGGTGCGCCGTTCGGCGCGTTGCTTCTTGATGTCGTGGCAGGACTTGCACAGCGACTGCAGTTCCCCGAACCAGAACAGCGCGTGGTCTTCCCGGTGCGGCACGATGTGATCCGCGATGGTGGCCCGCTGCCTTGAGAACGGCGGGCACAGCCTGCACAGCGGCTCCTTTGCCAACTGCACCGCCCGCCGTCCGCCCGGCCCGCACCATGCCTTCCGCTTGTACCACTTGCGGCTCGGCTTATCCGCCCGCCGTGCATCCGCTGGCCGGTCACGCTCCCGCTTCTCCGCAGCCGCATGCACCCGGCAGTATCCCGCGCCGAGATCGACCAGCCGGAAACAGCCGGGATAGGCGCAGGGTTTCTTCGGCACCGGCCCGCCCCTTCGATGTCTGGAAGCCACAACGCAAAAGCGCCCGCCGGTTTCCCGTGGGCGCATTTGGTGATGATGCACTATGTGTTGCCGACAGACGGACCTTTCGTCAAGCCCCTTTTTGATCCGACCAGATCGAGGCCGGACCCTCGCCGAAGTGCGCCGCTGTCAGACGCGCCCCGCGCATCGGCCCGAGAAGCGCCGCCAATCCATCGGCCAGAGCGGCCCGCGCCGCCTTCCGCGTCTCGCCTTTCACCGCCCAGCCATGCGCCTCAAGCACCGAATCCAGCGAGCGCTGTCCGAGGCAGACCATGTCCACCAGAACCCGCTCCGAGATGCTGACCCGTGCGCCGCGCCGCGACGGACGCAGGACGCGCAGCCGGGGCGCTGGACCATCCGACAACCGCCGACGCAACACGTCGAGGCGCTGGCGATCCGCGAGCACCGCATCCATGAACCCGGCATGGGTGCCGCCCTGCCCGCCCGGCATGGCTTCGAGCGAGGTGCAGCGCAGACCGGCGGAGACATGGCGCTCGTGCAGATCCCGGTAGAACCGGCCCATGGCCACCTGTGACGCCGTCAAAGGCGCAGCCCGCTTTGCCCGCGCCGCCTGCGCCAGCATCACGCCAAAGACGTCCTGGACCACGATAGTCTTGCGCCCGAGGTAACCCGCCGGGCGGGCGACATAGCCGTCCGAGCCGACCGGATACATCGCCTTCGTCTCGACCACGCGAAAGCAGCCCCGCGCCGGGGCATCCGCATAGGCGTCTCCGCACTCCACCGGCACCGCGCCCCCCGCCTTGATCGCCGCGCACCGCGCCACCTCCGCATCCAGCCGCATCTGCGGCGGAAGCACCGTGAAGACCGTGCCCAGGGGCGTCCCGTACCAAACCTCTGTCATGCCGCGTCCTCTTCCAAATCCATATCCATGATGGCCAGCGCCTCCGCCTCATGGCGCAGATACCAGTCCATCCACTGTTGCCGCTCCACCGGCACCGCGCCGCGATCCGCAAGGCCGCGCACCCGGTCCAGCTCGGCACGATTGCGCCGGGCTTCGTTGGCAATCCGCGACAGATCGAGCTTCGAGAACGGCGGACCAAAGGACCGCGCCGCTGTGAACAGCTCGACGTGATAGCCATGCGATCGCGCCAGCTCGCCCGCCTTCGAGCGCATCACGCTCACGACATAATCGCACTTGCGCGGCGGCGGCGATTGCAGCTCATAGGCCCGACTCACCAGCGTGACCTCATCGGGCCATTCGTTCCGCGCCTTGCCCTTGGCCCAGCGGGTCGCAAAGGCCGCAAGCCCGCGCAGGTGCTGCTCATCGAGATAGGCCAGCTTGTCCGCCAGCCGCACCAGCATGTCGGCATACTCATCCGCCTTCTGGCGCGTCTGCTTGCGCATGCCCGCCCGCAGGAGCGGCGTGATCAGGATGCGCCTGACCCGGTCCCGCTTGGTCTCCGCCTGTTCAGTCATGACCTTGCCCCTTTCTCCGCAAATCCCGGCTTTTCCACAGGCACACCGCCAAAAAAGAAGCGCGGCCCGGAAGGTTTCATTTCCTTTGATTTCTTCTCTTTTCCTTTCAGCCGCTCGGTTTTCGGAAAAAACGAAAACGGCCAAAAACCGTGCAAATCCGTTTCATTTCTTCCGCCGGAAGATTTGCGGAAGATTTGAAGGCCCGGATCAGAGACGCGCATGCAGCTCATTGAGCGCCTCCCGAACCCGCTTCGCCGTGGCGCTGCCGCCGGGGTACGCAGCATCCATCCAGTCGCTGATGGCGTTCACCTGCTCATCCATCTCGGCATAGCGGGCCGCGCCCGGAATGCCCTTGAGATGCTGGCGGATGGTGTTCAGACGCTTGCGCATCCGCTCATCGGCATTCTTCGCCCCGTTGCGCCGCTTGCCGTCGAGCGCCTCCTGCGCAACCTCGGTCACCACCGGATGGGCAAGCCGCACCCGCCCGTTGTCGCACTGGACCCGGTGCCAGCCATGCAGCGGCGAGACCGCCCGGCTGTTCAGATCGCGCCACCGCGAGAGGGGCATGCGCAACAGGAACGCCAGCGCCTCATCATCGCACGGCAGGGTGCCAAGCGGCGTCTCATCCTGCGCCAGCCAGAACAGCTCAACGCCGAAGAAGCCGACCTCCGGATCGGCGTAGCCATGCCGCCGGAATTCGCTCCCGCGCCAGCGCTTGAGGTTCCATGGCACGAAGAAATGCGAGTCGAGCCGCTCCACCGAGGAAATCGGGTACTCCGGAATGGAAGCGGCCTCGACAAGCTGAACAGGGTTCGCCTTGCTCATGTCCCTGCCCCCTCACCGGCCCGCGCCCGGCGGTCCGACAGCCAGGCGGACTGGACCAGCCCCACATGCCGCCGCGCCGACGCCGCGAGATCGCGCAGGCCATCGTCCTGCCGCTCATACTTGCCCATGCGCCAAACCAGCGCCGACAGCGCCATGCGATGCCCCCACCGCCGCAGCTCCGCCTCGCCCGCCGTCACATCCCGGTGAAACAGACCGAAACGCGCATAGACGCCCAAGGCCGGGTGGCCCCAATCCAGCGCCTCGGGAAGGTCGAAATCAGACATGACGCACCCCCTGAAAACGGGCGCGAGACACAGGCGCCGCGCTCCAGTGAGACAGGGAGAGCGGGGGGCGCATCGCACAGGCCACCACGCGGCAACGGGGCAATCCACAATTTATTGGGGTTGTCCACAAGGAATTGTGAGTCAAAAAAGACTCAATGACAGATGTGGCCAACTTGCCGTTGCAAATTGTCGCAGTCTGCACAAAATGAATGCTCTGACGGAAGGTCCGAATCGGTCCTATCCGCCAGAGCAGCGAAACCGTGCCGCTTGTGAAAAGCACGGCCTCATGCGGAACCCGAGGTTGCAGCCTCCGGAACCGCGATTGCCACAAGAGGAGGAATCTCCAATGGCAACCGAAGTGCACCCGATCACGGGTGATGAACTGAACCCGATTGCAGTGAAACGCGCCCAGCTCACGTTCGAGAACGCGGTTACGGCGTGGATCATGAAACTGCAAGGTGAGACGTTCACCGATATCGTTCAAAAGCTCGGAACCAATGCAAACCGCATTGGCGAAGTGTTTCGCGGCGATGCACACAGGGACGCGCACGCCAAGGCCGTCGCGATCCTGAGAAAGCACAAGTCTTTGCTTGTGTAAGGCCGGGAAGGCGGGTCGGCGCGGCAGCGTCGGGGAGGAGGAACCCGCCAACCGGGAGCGCCCGCGACGGCTGGACAGCGTACCCGCCCGGCGCATACGGTCAACCTGACGTTGACCAGCTTCAAAGGATACCAGTTGTACCGCCTTGCCGCCGCCCTCGCGTTGATCGCTAGCCCTGTCATCGCGGACATGGTTCCGGGCATCCAGAACCACGCCGTTCAGGTACGCTTCATCCATGAACCTTGCGCTGCCGTGATCGCGGCGATTGACACTCCACCCCCTGGCGTGATCGGAGTCGGGGAAATGGCGATGACCTTCGGTTTCCTCATGGGCATCGAAGCGCGCAATCCCGGCATCCGGAGCAGCCACGAAACCATCCTCATCCGTCTGCGCGAGGACTGCGCCGCGATGCCGGACCAAACCGCGATGCAGATGATCGAAGTATACATCGCAGAAACCGCTCGATAGACCCACCATCACACCGCCCCCCCGCCCCGGCGCACATTCGCGCCGGACATGGCCCAGATCCCGGCGCCGATCCCGGCGAGGTAAGTGGCCACGTCCCAGACGCAGTCCAGCGCCACCGCGAGACCCGGCTCGCGCAGATAATCCGCGCCCTCCTTGAGGCACAGCAGCGCGAAGGGCACCCAGACCCAGGCACGCGGCCAGCCCTTGCCGAACACCACCGCCGCCAGCACCACCGCAAGGCCGAAGTGCCCCGCCGTGTCCGCCGCCATGGACTGCAACCGGCTGCTGACGATCTCCGCGCCCGCGCAGGACAGGGACGAATGAAAGAATGCGCCGATCTCAGGGACCATCAGGACCTACCGATCTGCGCGAGGATGTCGTCGCGCGTCCGCTGGCCCACGAGGATCTCCGCCGAGGCCCAGACCCCGAGCGTGGCCCCGACTATGTAAATGTCCGTCACGGACGCCGCATGCTCCCCGGCCAGCCAGTTCAACACCTGCCGCTCCGAGCGGTCGAGGCGCGGTGCCCAGGCACGCGCGATCTCGGCATCCGTCGCCCCCGGGAACGGGTGTCGCAGCATCGCGGCAAAGCTGGCCCGCGCCAGCGCCTCCGCCTCGACGCGGTTCACGGTGAAGGATTTTTCCCGCGCCCCGACGAGATAGCGAAAGCCGGACCAGATTGCCCGCGCCGCCTCACCCACACCGCCGCAAGATTTTTCAGCGGTCTTGAGTGTATGTTTGGTTGGCGAGGTCATCAGGATGCCTTCCTGAGCGCGGTATCCACACCGTCGCCTTGCATCGCAACCGGAGGGTCTGACCTCCCCGCAGCATGGAGCGCGAGCATGTCCTCAGCCGTGAACGCAATGCCGCGCCGCGCAGACGCGGCGACCATGGAATGCTGGTGCTGCGTCGGAATCCTGTTCCGCTCGCACCATTTGTTGACCTGGTCCAATGTGACTGACCCGACGCCGGACACGGCAATCAGATCATCCACGACCACCCGCCGGGACGGCCAAAGCGCGACAAGCGCGGAAACTGATGCAGGTTTGCTCATGCCAGCCAGATAAATCGACGTTTCGTCGATATGTCAAGCATCGGCAAATCTTCGATAGACGTTTTTTCGATTTACGGGCCATTTGAGACCAAGAGGATAGTATGGACCAGAACAGCCCATTTCACCCGACCGCCGTTGGCGCACGGCTGATCGCACTCCGGACGCACCATGGCATGACCCGTGGCGACTTTGCCGCGTCTGTGGACATCGACGCCACCAGCTACGGCAGAATCGAGAAAGGCGAGAAAGCGCTCAAGGCCGATATGGCGTACAGAATCGCCGAGCGTTGGGGCGTTTCCATGGATTTCCTCTACCGTGGCCGCCTGACCGAGCTTCCGGCCAGCCTGGCGGACAGCCTCATCAGCAAGCGCACCACGCCGCAGCGATAAAGCCGATCCACGGACACTCCGGTAAGCCTGCTAAGGACCAGCAATATCTGGTCATCAAGATCGTATTCGGGCACGTCACCCTCCGGAACAAAACGAGAATAAAGCCAAGTTTTGCTATCAGAGTCCCATCCGTCAATCGACGTTTCTTCGAATATTTTTATTGACTATCGACAAAACGTCGATTTACAGCTTCCTGTACGCAAACGCCATCCAAGGCAGATCGCGGACCCCCAAAGGAGGCCGACATGTTGTCCCAAACCCAAATCCGACCGGAACTGTCCGGCACAGCCCCCGCGCCTTTCTCCGTGAGCGACGAATTCCTGCAGGACCTGAGCGACACCACGGAGATTGACGAGCACATTGCCGCGCAGCTTGCCATGGTCCTGCCGGACATCTGCGACGAGTTGCTCAATCGCCGCCGCGGGGATCGGCTGGCGCTGAGCTGGCAAGCCACGCAGGATCGCATTGCCGCCGCCCGCGCAACCCTCCGCGCCTCGGACCCGATCCCAACGCGGGATATGCGGGACGCCTGCGAGACCCTCCTGCGCCATTCCACCCACGCCGACGAACGCGCCGCCGCCGCTGACGTGCTGTCGCAGATGGAGGGGACGGCGTGATGAACGGAATGGACCGCGCCACAAAGTTGCTTGCTGCCGCCGAAGGCGCAAGCGCCGCCACATGTGACATGATTGAATGCGCACGGAGCAACGCAGACCTGAGACACCCCGACAACGTCAGCGCGGGCGATACTGTTCATCAATTGGCCGACAGCCTGCGCCTGCTGGTCGAGTGCATGCCCGAACTCAACGAAGACGCCGCGCAGCTCCAAGGCGCGTTGATTCGATTTATTGAGGCAGGCTGAGATGGCCAACATCCCCCACTTCGACCGCTTCTGGATGGTCTGCCGCAAGCCGACCGGCCCGCTGTCGGAGACCAAGCCGCGCACCCGCTATTCCAGCTTTGAGGACGCGCTGAACGCGGCCCGCAAGCTGGCAACCGAGAACGAAGGGCAATTCTACATCCTCGAAACCGTGGCCACCGCGCGCCCCGGTGAGGCCCGGCAGGAGACCCTGTTTTGACCAAGCACCTGATCAGTGACTGCCGCAGCGCCCTGCTTTTGCGCCTCGCGCCCCTGACCGGCACCGCCCTGCGGGATGCCGTCCTGAACGAGGTCATGGAGACCGGCGGCACATGGATCGCGCCCACCGCGACCGGCGCGTCGAGCCATCTGTTCGAGCTGTCGCTGCACGGCGTGACCGCCTTCGGCGGCAGCGTGGACGAGGCGATCCACAGCTGGCGCAAAGCCGCGACCCGCGCCCTGTCCGAAATCGAGGACGATGGTTTCGTCACCGTGCATCCCCCCCTGACATCCCAAGAGGCCCTGACTTGAGCCTGCATCTGACAAGCGCAATTGGTCTGCGGGGTTCCACGTTTCTGCGCAGTGCCACACTCACCGGTATTGGCCTGAACAATACGCCTCCTTGCGAGGATTCCGACACCGGCACACCCTCCTCCCGTGCCGGTTCCCTGGCCGGACGCATCCTCCTCCCAGCGCCCGGCCAACCCGTTTTCGACACGGGGCGCGACAGGCTCGCCCCGTCCGGGGCGCGTGCGGCCTCCCCTGCCACCACTCACGCCAACCTGCCGCACGCGCCCACAGGCACAGACACCCCCGCCTTTCACTGCCCCATGTTTCCCGGCTGTGGCTGCCCTGGCGGCGCGATGCGCCCCGAATGCCCCGGCCTCAAGGCCAGAAAAGGACTGACACCATGAGCTTCGCCGCATTCCTCTGCACCGCCTTCGCCATCATCTGGGGCGCTTGCTTCGTCTACCTTATCGCCGTGGCAGTATTCATGCGCCGGGACACCCGCGAAGGAGCCATGACGATTTTCGTCCTGCTGATCTGCCTCTTCGGCATCCTGACCGCCGCCGCCAGCTACGCCGCTTTGGTGCTGGCATGACCGGCGCGGCTCACAAGACCACGGTGCAATCCGGACACCTCGCAATGCGCGTCCAGGGCAACCTGTGGGTTGCCTACTACGCGAAACCGGACACCATGAAGGACGCCCTGTTTCTCGGCTCCATCCAGATGGCCTATGTTCAGGACGAGTCCGCCAAGCAGATTTTCATGGCGCTGATGCGCGATGCAGTCTCGGAGATCATCAGGAGCCACACCGGACAAACCGCGATCTGGCCGGAGCCGGACGGATGGCCCGCCCCACAGCACGAACAGGGAGGCCGCGCATGATCCCCTTCGAGCGCGAAGAACCCCGCACCCCCTTCGGCGACAAGCCGCGCTCGCAGCAGGCGGGGATGCTCTGCAAAGATGCGACCTTCCAGAAGTTCGTGGCCTGGCGGATGGAGCTTCCGGACGTCACCCGCGTCACGCCCGAGGAGTGCCGCGAGCACATCCTGTTTCAGTGCGGCGTGGAAAGCCGGAAATGGCTCGACTGGCAGAACCGCAAGGCCAGCCACTGCAACCGCCGCGCCGCCGACCTCTGGGACGAGCTGCGCACCGAATACGACGCCTGGCGCGGCAAGATCGCAGCGCCCCGATAACCTCCGAGAAAGGACCACCCCCGTGATGACAAACCTCAAGCCCCCGGACACCGCGCCAAAGGCCGATTCCTTCGACCAGTTCTCCATTCGCGGCATCGAACAGATGCTGACGCTCTTTGACGGCGGCGAGTTCCTCGCGCAGTTCATGGCCGATCATCTGGATCTGATGCAGAAGTTGCAGGACCACAACGCAGAGTACGGCCACAAGGGCGCGAAAGGGTCGTTCTCCCTGACCGTCTCCTATGAGCTTGGCGGCGCAGGCGATCTGGGCATGACGGCGCAGGCCGACTTCAAGGCCCCAAAGAAACCCGCCAGCCGCGCCGCCGCCTATGTGGACGAAAGCGGACAAATCTCGCTCTACAGCCCGATGCTCAAGCGCATGCACGGCGGCGTGCGCGATGCCACTCCCTACGACCCGGAAACCGGCGAAGTCCGGGACGTCTGATTTTTCATCCCGAACCCGAAAGGACCACCCATGTCTGACCCGATTACCCACAGCCCCGAGAACCCGGCAGAGACCATGCGCGATGTCATGCTGGACATCGGCTATCACGAGCAGATCGACACGCCGCCGGGGCATGATCTGACCAAAGCGCACCTGATCACCCTGCCGCAGAAGCGCACCGTCCAGGACCTGACAAGCCACCACCGCGCCGCCGCCGAATACCTCAAACCGGCGCGGCGCAAGGGCACTGCCCGCGTGGCCGATCTGGCCAGCTTGATCAGCTGGACCAACCGCTTCAAGGGCGAGACTTCGATGCTCTTCGCGAGTCCCGACATGGCAAAGCCGACCCTGACCTGCATCGCCGATTATCACGCCGCCGGGGCGGCAAACGTCGAGGACGTGACCGGAGATCCCAGCGCCCGCCACTGCCACCACCGCGCGGTCTACGACTTCCCGCTATCCGACGAATGGAAGGCGTGGATGGCAATTTCCGGCAAGGCGCAGAGCAAGGATGACATGGGCGAGTTCATCGAGGCGCAGGCCAAGGACATTCTCGACCCCACGCCCGCTGTCCTGAAAGGTGAGGTCACCACGAAGAACCAGCCTTGGGAAAATCGTCTGATCGAGACCGCGCAGAAGATCGAAGGCCGCTTCGGACAGCTCAAGCAGCTTCTCGCCATGTCCCGTCAGTTTCAGGTCTTCGAGACCAGCGACCTCAAGGTGGCCACCAACCGCGACACGGGCGAAGCGGAAATCCAGTTCTTGAACGAACACAAGGATGCCACCGGGCAGAAACTGAACATTCCGAACCTGATCATCATCGCGATTCCGGTGTTCCTCGGTGGTGCCCCCTACCGCATGGCGGTTCGCTCCCGTTACCGCAAGAACGGCTCGTCTGTGGCCTTCATCATGTCGATCTACACCCCGGAGAAGGTTTTCGAGGCCGCGTTCAAGGAGGCCGTCGCCGCAGCAACCGAAGCGACCGGCCTGACAGCCCTGATGGGCACCCCGGAAACCTGATCACCCCATTCGACCATGACGGTCGAATACCCCGCCGCCGCAAAGTGCAGCCGGTATTTTGAAGGGGGCGGGGTTGTATTTCAAAGGAAGAGCGATGCAACGACCCTGGCGAATCCTGATCGGCTGCGAGACCAGCGGCATTGCCCGCAGGGCCTTTGCCGCGCTCGGGCATGACGTCTGGTCCTGCGATCTCGAACGGGCGGAGGACGGCAGCAACCGGCACATCCGCTGCGACATCCGGGACGGCATCCTGCACGAAGGCTGGGACCTGCTTGCGGTCATGCACCCGCCCTGCACCCGCCTGTGCCGGTCCGGGCGACGCTGGATGTCCGGGCCGGGCAAGTGGACGCCCCCGAAGCAGCTGCCGAAGGGCCGGAGCTGGTCCGACATGCGGGCCGAATTCGAACTCGGCATCGACATCTTCACCACCTGCTGGACCGCGCCGATTGCCCGCGTGGCCATCGAGAACCCGGAAATGAACGACCTCGCGAAGGACCGCATGCCCGCCGACCTGCCCGCGCCCCAGATCGTGCAGCCGTACTGGTTCGGCGAACCGGCCTACAAGGCGACCGGCTGGTATCTGCGCGGCCTGCCACCGCTTCGCGAGACCAACTGCCTGCCGGAGCCGGAGCCCGGCACAGACGCATGGACCCGCTGGAACGCGGTGCACCGCATGCCGCCCGGCCCGGACCGCGCCCGCCTGCGCAGCCGCAGCTTCCCGGGCATGATGATTGCCGCCGCCGACCAATGGACCACCGCAGCCCTGACCGCACAAAGGAGTGCCTGACATGGGAGCGCCAAGGCCCCTCAGTGAAAAAATGTTGCGCGAGGCGGCGCAAGTCGCCAAGCAGGAGGGCGTGACGGTGAAGATCAGCCGCGGCGCATTGGTCTACGAAGTCTCTCCGGCCAAGGCCGACGCGGACAAGCCCGCTGGCGAGGATTGGGAGAAGGCATTCGACGCATGAAAGGCGTGAGGCTCGAAGGGATAAAGGTTGTCCGAAAGCCCGGTGGCAAGGTCTACAAGTACCGCCGCATTCGCGGGCAGCTCGTGCCACTTCCGGACCTCCCCGAGAATCACCCGGACTTCATGCGGGCGTACATCGAGGCCGGTGACTTTACGCCCCGCGACGACAGCCTCGGTGCGCTGATCGGGATGTTCCTGGCTTCCGACGACTTCAAGACTCGCAAACTCACCACACAGAAAGTCTGGCGGCGCAGGCTGGCCTACATGCAGATCGAATACGGCATGGCCCCCGCTCCGAAGCTGACCACCGTCCACATCGAAAAGGCCCTGCGCAAACTTCCCCCCGGTGCGGCCAGGTCGGAGCGCACCATCTGGCGGGCGCTGATGGCCTACGCCAAGGCCGAGCACTGGCGCACGGACAATCCCGCGAAAGATGCCGAGGTCCGCACCCTCAGATCCACGCCGCACGCGCCATGGACCCGCGAAGACGTCGAAGCCTTCCGAACGGCCTGGCCGCACGGCACGCCACAACGGCAGGCCTTCGAGGTCCTGCACTGGACCGGCGCCCGCTGCGTCGATGCCGTCCGCATCGGCTGGCAGGGCGTCGGACCGGACGGACTGCTGACCTTCACCCAGGAAAAGACCGGCGGCGAGGCCATGGTGCCGATCACCGCCGTCGCCGACCGCCGCCTTGAACGCGACCGCAAGGAATTCATCCATGCAGCCTCCCCGGAGCTGCAATTCATTCTGACCGAATATGGCCGCGCCAGATCGGTAAAAGGCTTGTCGAACCTGATAGCAGCCGCAGCCCGCAAGGCGGGCCTGACAGGCAGGACGGCCCACGGCCTGCGCAAAACCCGCGCCATCGCCTTGGCCGAACTGCTCTGGACCCCCCACCAAATCGGCGCATGGACGGGCCACGAAACGCTGCAGGAGATCACCGAATACACCCGCGCCGCGAACAAACGAGCACTGCTGCTTGGAAACTCGGATGGAAACTCAGGGGGTGCCGTCGTTCATTTCCGTGGAAAAACAGAAGGTTAAGCAAGGATGTGGCGCACCCGATAGGATTCGAACCTATGGCCTCTGCCTTCGGAGCGGGTCTAATGGGCTTTCCTAAACATGCGATAGAGTACTCTAGAGCACTATAATCATTGGAATTTTCTAGACACGGCCAAGCGCCGCGCCGAAAGCTCTATCCGAGTATACGCCTTGGTTTCCGGCCGCGTGGTTGCGTCCTGCTTTCGTGAAACCGGGCGCAAGAAGAGGGTTTGAGCATGCCCAAGCTCACGAAGCGATTTGTCGAAGCGGTCAAGCCGGGACCCAAGGGCACGGCGGTCTGGGATGACGAGGTGACCGGCTTCGGGCTCCGCGTCTATCCCTCTGGAAAGCGCAGTTACATCGTCCAGTACCGCGCGCGTGGACGATGCCGCCGCTACACGATCGGCCGGCATGGAATCTGGACGCCCGAGATGGCGCGGCGGGAGGCGAAGGCCCTGCTCGGGAACGTCGCCCGAGGCAACGACCCGGCCGAGGAACGCGAGGAGGACCGGAGGGCGCTGACGGTCAAGCAACTCTGCGAGCAGTACATCGAGGATATGGAGGCCGGCCTGATCATGGGCAAAGGCGGCCGACCCAAGAGAGCCTCGACGATCGAGATCGATGTGGGCCGCATCCGCCGACACATCATCCCCCTCCTCGGCACACGCCGCGTCCGCGACATCACCAAGCCGGACATGAACAACCTGATGAAGGACATCATCGCGGGCAAGACGCGGGTCGTGATGAAGACCGCGAAGCTGCGCGGCAAGGCCATCGTCCGCGGGGGGCGCGGAACTGCCATCCGGACGATGGGACCTCTTGGCGGGATATTCTCCTACGCGGTGGAAGCCGGTGTGATCGACCACAACCCGACCCACGGTTTGCGCAAGCCGAAATATCAGGTGCGCGACCGGCGGCTGAGCGAAGCGGAATACCGGATCCTGGGCGGCATTCTCCGACAGGCGCAGAAGAGCGACCATTATCGGCTTCACGCCGAGATCCTCTGGATTCTCGCCGTGACCGGCTGTCGACGTGGGGAGATCATCAACCTCAGATGGAGCGAGGTCGACATCGAGGGGAGCTGCCTGCGGCTGATCGACAGCAAGGAAGGGGCGTCGGTGCGTCCGATCGGGCTTCCGGTGATCGAGTACCTGGAAAGCAAGCGATCAAGCCGAACCGGCACCTTTGTCTTTCCCGGCCAGGGCCTCGACAACGCGGTGGGCAACTTCCCTCAAAGCTGGAAGAAGCTGCTGACCGACACACCACTCTGGGATGTGACACCTCACGTCCTGCGACACAGCTTCGCCAGCATCGCCAATGATCTGGGCTTTACCGAGATCACGATCGCAGCCCTGATCGGACATGCGAAAGGTTCGGTGACGAGCCGCTACGTTCACACACTCGACTCGACGCTGATCATGGCGGCCGACACGGTCGCAGGGTATCTGAAGGCCCTGCTGGAAGGCGTCGAGTTCCGACGAAACACCTACACGCTTGACCGCGAGTCGCGACGGTCGGCAATCGAGCACATGTTGATCGAGTCGCGGCCTGCGCCAAAGCCACGGCTGATTGAGTATCGTGACGTGGGTCGTTGATACTGCGCCAATGAATCCGAACACATCGCAACCACCGTTGGTTGCGGGAGGGCGCAGCAAACGATCGTAAGCGCCCGGTTTGGACCGCCTTGCAATTTCAGGCGGCGGCGCTCTGGGGCTTTTCGGTGGCCTGAGGTTTCCAGTTCCACGGGAGAAGCTCGTCGAGCCGGTTGATCTTGTGATCGTGGATGCGGTCGAGGACGTCGGCCAGGTAGGCCTGCGGGTCGAGGCCGTTCATCTTGGCGCTCTCGATGAGCGTCATTGCCCTCGCCAAGGTCTCGCCGCCGGTGTCCGATCCTGCGAAGAGCCAGTTGCGCCGACCCACGCCGATCGGCCTCATGCCGCGCTCGGCTGCGTTGTTGTCGATCGCGACGCGGCGATCCTCCAGGAACAGGCAGAAGGAGGCCCAACGGTTCAGCCCGTAGCGGAAGGCCTTCGCCAGGTCGCCCTTGCCGGGGATGCGGGTCAGCTGCTGTTCGGCCCAGGCGCGGAAGGCCTCGACTTTGGGTGCGCTCCGCTCCTGCCGCACAGCGAGCCTCAGTTCTGCCGACTGCCCCAAGATTTGCCGCTCGATGTCGTAGAGCTTGCCGATGCGGTCCAGCGCCTCGCGGGCGATCTCGGAACCCGTGGCCGTCCAGACGTCATGGAAATCCCGTCGCAGGTGCGCCCAGCACGCGGCTTCCCGGAATTGCGCCGTGCCGTCGGCCCGCAGCTCGTAAAGCTCCCGGAATCCGGAATAGGCGTCGGCCTGGAGAATGCCTCCGCTCTCCGAGAGGTGCTTTTGCGGATGCTCGGCCTTCCGGTCTGCCGAGAAGCGATAGACCGCGCCGGGCGGCGCCGTTCCCGCCCAGGGCCGCTGGTCGCGGACATATACCCAGATCCGGCCTTGCTTCACGCCCTTGCCGAGTCCCGCAGTCTTGCGGGAGCGGTCGAGAACCCGGATGGGCGTGTCGTCCGCATGCAGCAGGTCGGTCGATAGAACATCCCTGCCGATCCGGTCGATCAGTGGCGCCAGAGCCTTCATCGCTCCGCCGCACCAGTCGACGAGGGTCGTGTCGGGAATGTCAGCGCCGAGGCGGGCGAAGATCTCGTTCTGGCGATACAGGAGGACATGGTCGTCAAACTTGGACACCAGGATATGGGCCAGCAGCGCAGGCCCGGCCATGCTTCTCGGGATGGGGCGGCTGGGTGCTGGCACCTGCACCATCTTCTCGCAGCAGCGGCAGGACTTCTTCACCCGGGCGATCTCGATGACCTTCAGTTGCGCCGCGATCATGTCGAGCATCTCGCTGACATCCTCGCCGACAATGCGAAGTTGGCCGCCGCACTCGGGGCAGCTGTCGCCCGGATCGAGCTCGCGGCGCTCACGCGGGGTGCCCGGCGCCACCTTCGGCCGACGGCGCCGCTTCTGCTCCGACGACGCGGCGGTCTCATCTGCTTCCGGCTCCTCCTTCTTGTCCACGGCGGGAACGGTACCGGCCTCGGCCAGGGCAACCTGCAGGTCCTCAAGCGCCAGTTCCAGCTGCTCGATCTCCCGCTCGATCTTCTCGGAGGAAGCGCCGAACTTCCGCTTCTGGAGCTTGGCAATCCGCACGCGCAAAGTCTGGACCAGCAGGTCATGGGCCCGGAGCGTGGCCGACATCTTGGCGTTCTCAGCCGACAGCGCAGCAATCATCGCCTTCAGAAGGGCGGGATCATCGGGGAGGTCTTTGGCGCTGGCGGACATGCCGAAGCTTACCATGGCGGGGTCGACAGAGCCATGAAAACAAGGGGAATCAGCGAGATAATCTACCCGACCCGGGCCGGTGGCGCGCCCCAGTGGTAATCCCCCCCGATTTTAAGGGGCTGCAAACGTAGAATTTTCTCGGCAAGATGAACGAGGAGATTTCGAATGAAG
>NZ_JBLZMW010000001.1:511679-545524 GCF_048553275.1 Pacificoceanicola niger | reverse complement strand
TGCTTGTCTTCATTCGAAATCTCCTCGTTCATCTTGCCGAGAAAATTCTACGTTTGCAGCCCCTTAAAATCGGGGGGGATTACCCCTCAACTGCCAAGTCGGCGATCGGCAGTGAAGTTTGTTTGGCCCCCAATCCGACTTGCCCCGCAAGTATTCATTCTTCAAGTGGCATCCGGGGGGCCATCGGACTCGGCGGGTGGGGTAGGCGCGTCGTTTCGCCGTCGAGGTTGATTGACCAAAGCACCGTATGGTCATGGGCCATGTTGGTCTCGTCGGCAGGTTGATGACGGAGCCATCTACCGCAATCCCTGCGCCTCATGCCAGATTGCCCGCCCCATCGGCCCATGCTACCCTGATGCGAAAGCGAGGCAGAGCAGCCCCCCATGACCGCACTCAAGGAATTCGACCGGCTCGAAGCCACCGGCCTCTGGCGCGCCGCGCCCGAGGATCAGCGGCGTGAGGTGATCGTTTCGCTCGGCGACGCCACGTTGACCATCTCCTCGATCCGCGGCGAAATCCTTGGCCATTGGTCGCTGGCGGCGGTCAACCGGGCGAACGGGGCGGCCATCCCGGCGATTTACCATCCCGATGGCGATCCCGGCGAGACGCTGGAGCTGCCCGAGGGCGAAGAGGTAATGATCGCCGGCGTCGACCGGCTGCTTAAGGCCATCGACCGGCGGCGCCCCCAACCGGGAAAACTGCGGCTCTTCCTTGGTTTGGGCTTTGTCGCGGTGATTGCCGCCGGCGCCGTCTTCTGGCTGCCCTCCGCGCTGGAGCGCTATGCGGTGACCGTGGTTCCGCCGGTCAAACGCATCGAGATCGGGCGCAATCTTCTGAGCCACATGACCCGCGTGACCGGCACCCCCTGCCGCGCCGCCGAGGCGGTTCGGCCGCTGGATCGGCTGGCTTTGCGGCTGCTCGGACCGGGGCGCGAGGGGTCGGTTGTCGTCGTGCCGCAGGGCGTGCGCGAGAGCGTGCACCTGCCCGGCGGCCTGATCCTGCTGAACCGCTCCGTCATCGAGGATCACGAGGACCCGGACGTGGCGGCGGGCTATATCCTTGCCGAAACCGTGCGCCGCGACGGCAGCGACCCGCTGGCCGATTTGCTCGACCATGCCGGGCTGTTGGCCAGCCTGAAACTGGTGACCACCGGCGCGCTGCCCAACGAGATGCTCGCCGAATACGCCGAGATCCTGCTCAAGACCGATCAAGCGCCGGCGCGCTCTGCTCCCTTGCTGGAGGCCTTTGCCGCCGCCGAGGTGCGCAGCACGCCCTATGCCTATGCCCGTGACATCACGGGAGAGAGCACTCTGCCCCTGATCGAGGCCGATCCGCGCGCGGGGCTGGCAAGCCGCGAGGTTCTGAGCGATGCGGACTGGGTGCGGCTGCAGGGGATCTGCGGCGCCTGACGGTTTGTCCGATGACTGGCCAGGATGGTCTGAAACACGATGCCCCCGCCCCCCAAAGAAAAACGCCCCCGGATGCGCTCCCGGGGCGTTTCGCATGGATGCGCTGTCAGCGCATTACTGCAGGTAGGATTGCACGTAGCCTGCGGATTTCGTTGCGCGCAGACCGGCGTTGAGTGCAGCTTCGGAGTTGTAAGGGCCGACCATGACGCGGCGCAATGTCTCTCCACCCTGCCTAAAGGTGCCGAAGCGCACCGGCAAACCGGCCGCAGACAGACGCGACGCGGCGGCCTGCGCCTTTGCCTCGGTGGTGAAAACACCGACCTGAACAAACCGCGCGCCGCTGGCCTTCGGGGTCGAGCGCGTGGAAATAACCGGCTCTTTCGTCGCTGTGCCGCCGGTCGAGATCACCGGCACGGGATAGCGCCGCGCATTGCCGACATAGGCAATCGGGGGCTCCTTGAGGATGTGGCGGCGGGCGTCAGAGGTCAGAATGCGCGGCGCCGTGTTGGTCCAGACCTGCTGCGTGTCGCGATAGCCTTGCACCGTCTGATAGCCGCGATAGGGGTTCAGCCGGTCATCGGACCACGCCGGACGATAGCCCTCGGGGACATTGTTCACGACGACCTGCTGCTGTCGTTGATAGATCTTGCGCGGAACGATGCGCGTCTCGGGCGCGAGCGACGGAGAAAGAGCGCTGTCCTTCCAGCCGCGACGCACGGTCGAGACCTGCGGCGCGCGCTGTGTGCCACAGGCGGAGACGTACTGTCGCCCGTCCACGATCCGGGTGCTGGAGCCATTGATGCAGGGACCGGCGCCGGTGGAAGGCGGCGCGGCGCGGACGATTTCACGTGGCGCGGGCTGCGGTGTCACGGTCATCGGCGCAGGCACACGGCGCACCATGCGCGGCGGCTCGGCGGCGGCAGGTTTGGACGCGGGCGCGCGCTGTACGATCACCGGCTGTCGCGCGGCTGTCTGGCCCGCAGGACGCAGAACGTTCGGATCGCTTTGCAACACGCGGATATTGCCGGAGGGCGTCGCAACCTTGATGCCCGGAGCGGGCTTGGCCGCCGCCGGTGCATCGTTGGTGATCTGCACCGGGCGCTGCTGCGGCGCGGGTGCCGGAGCAGCCGCCGTCACGGAGTCGCCACCGCCGAAGGTGGGCGTCTGGCCGCAGATCTGATTGCGCTGCCGTGTCACGCGCGGAACCCAGGTCACCGTTCCGTCAAACCCTGCGCGGACAAAGACGCAGCCCTTGTTGTCGACAAACTGCCGCCCCTGATAGGACGCCGGCGGGAAGTTGGCGGGGATCGCGTCGATCCCCTGCGCCATTGCCGCGGTGGAGGCTATGCCCATACCGGCCGCGACCAGCGCGAAAATTGTCAAAGATTTCAAAGTCATGTCTGCCCCCACAGATGGTGACCTTACATTGCACGAAGGAATCGTCCCTGTAAAGCAGCGAAACCTTAAGGAATCGCCCTCAACGGGTGCCGAACATGCGATCCCCGGCGTCGCCAAGACCGGGCACGATATAGCCCAGATCGTTCAGCTTTTCGTCGAGCGAGGCGGTGATCACCGGCACATCGGGATGCGCCTCTTTCATGCGCGCGACGCCTTCGGGGGCGGCGAGCAGGCACAAAAAGCGGATATTGGTCGCGCCGGAGGCCTTGACCATGTCGATGGCGGCGACAGAGCTGTTGCCGGTGGCAAGCATCGGGTCGACGACGATGGTCAGCCGCTCTTCCATGCTGGAGGGCAGTTTGTTGTAATATTCAACCGGTTGCAGCGTCTCTTCGTCCCGGTACAGGCCGATAAAGCCGACACGGGCGGAGGGGATCAATTCGAGAATGCCATCCATCAAGCCGTTGCCCGCGCGCAGGATCGACACCAGCGCCAGCTTCTTGCCCTCGATCACCGGCGCGTCCATCGGGCACATCGGCGTTTCGATGGCTTCGGTGGTCATGTCCATCTCGCGGGTGACCTCGTAGGCGAGCAGCAGGCTGATCTCGCGCAGCAGGCGGCGGAACTTGCCGGTGGAGCAGTCCTTCTTGCGCATCTGCGTCAGCTTGTGTTGCACCAGCGGATGGTCGACGACGGTCAGGTGATCACTCATGGTCCCTCGGCTCCTTTACGGATTGTCTATTTTCTTCAGCACCGCGTCGCGGGTCTCCGCATCGCAGAAGGCCGCACTCATGGCGGTTCGGTTCAGCTCTGTAAAGGTCTGCGCGTCCCAGCGGAAGGTTTTCGCAAGCGCGGCGTATTCCTTGCGCATCGTGGTGTGGAAAAACGGCGGATCATCGGTGGAGACGGTGACTTTCACGCCGCGTTCGCGCAGTTGATCGATGGGATGCTTGTCCAGCGAAGGAAAGACGCCGAGGAAGACATTGGAGCCGGGGCAGACCTCAAGCGTGATCTCCTGCTCGGCCAACATGTCCACGGTGGCCAGATCGCCGATGGCGCGCACGCCGTGGCCGATGCGGGCGACGCCAAGATCCTCCACCGCCTCGCGCACCTCCTGTGGGCCGCGCCATTCGCCAGCGTGTGAGGTGAGCTTGAGCCCCGCCTCGCGCGCCATGTCGAAGCTGTAGGAAAAATCCTTTTGCTTGCCCATGTTCTCGTCCCCGGCCATGCCGAAGCCGCAAAGCCAGTCGTCTGCCGTCTCCGCCGCGCAGCGCGCCGCCGTTCTGGCCTGATCCGGGCCGAAATGGCGGATGCAGGTGACAATGCCGCGCAGGGTGATGCCATGCGCACGTTCCGCCGCCTCTGCCGCCTCCCGGATGGCGTGCAGGTATTCGCGCCACGCGACCACATCGCCCCCGCCACAGAAGTCGGGAGAGAGGAAGGTTTCGGAATAGACCACGCCGTTTTCGGCGCTTTGCTCCAAAACGGCGGTGCAAAGCCGGGCGAAATCCTCCGGTGTTTGCAAAACAGAGGTCGCCGCCTCGTAGACTGAGAGGAAATGCACGAAATCGCGGTAAGCATAGGAGCCGTCGGCGTTGAAGATCTTGCTCAGATCGACCTTCTTTTTCTTGGCCAGATCGCGGATGAATCCGGGCGGCGCGCCGCCTTCGAAATGCAGGTGCAATTCTGCCTTGGGCAGGCGGGTTATGGCGTCGATGGCCTCGTCGTCCAAAGGCTCGCGGTCTTCGATCTTCACAAAAAGCTCCTTCCGGGGCCTTGGTTCGGCACCCCCAGATGCGCCGCCACACTGGCGGCCACGTCGACAAAGGCACAGTGCCCAAACTCCCCCGCCCCGGCACCGGCCACCAGCACGGGCACCCGTTCGCGGGTATGATCGGTGCCATGCCATGTGGGATCATTGCCGTGATCGGCCGTCAGGATGAGTAAGTCGCCGTCTTTCAGGCGGAGAAGCAGATGGGCCAGTTCCGCGTCGAACCATTCGAGGTGCCGGGCATAGCCCGAGACGTCACGGCGGTGGCCGTACTTGCTGTCGAATTCGACAAAATTGGCGAAGATCAGGCTGCCGTCTTCGCCCGTGTCCACAAGCTCCGAAAGATGATCCATCAGCGCCGCGTCCGCGCCGGTGCGCACCGCGTCGATGCCCTCCATCGAGAAGATGTCGCCGATCTTGCCGATGGCATGGACCCTGCCCCCCGCATCCTGCACCCAGTTGGTCAGCACCGGGGCGGGCGGCCGGATGGCATAATCGTGGCGGTTGGCGGTGCGCTCGAATGCGCCCGGCGCCCCGACAAACGGACGCGCAATGACACGCCCGACCTTGCGTTCGTGCAGCATCGGCGCGAGGCGCGCGCACAGATCGTAAAGCCGATCGAGGCCGAAACTCTCTTCATGCGCGGCGATCTGGAACACGCTGTCGATGGAGGTGTAGCAAATCGGCTTGCCCGTCTGCATATGCGTCTCGCCCAGCTCTTCGATGATCGCCGTGCCGGAGGCGTGACAATTGCCAAGGATGCCATCCACCCCGGCGATCTCGCAGACCCGCGCGGTGATGTCTTGCGGGAAGGCCGGGACCGTCTTGGGGAAATAGGCCCAATCCCACGGCACCGGCAACCCCGCCAATTCCCAATGGCCGGAGGGCGTGTCCTTGCCCTTCGAAACTTCCGTGGCCGCGCCCCAGCGCCCTGTCGGCGTGCCGTCCGGTCGCTGCTTTCCGGTGGCCAGAGCCTGCGCATCGAACAGGCCGAGCGCGGCCATGGTCGGCACATGCAGCGCGCCGGAGCGGCCCTGCTCTGCCTTGCCTGCGGCACAGGCCGCCGCGATATGGCCAAGGGTGTCGGACCCGGTGTCGGGCCGACCTTCGTTGAAGAACTCTGCCGCATCCGGCGCGCCGCCAATGCCGACACTGTCCATGACAATGAGAAAGGCGCGGCTCACGCGATGCGCTCCCGCACCAGCGGTTGCACCTTCGGGGCCTTGCCGAAGCGGATCGCCTGACGGATCGTGCGTTCGGCCTCGTCGGCCTCCTCGACGCGGGCGGCGTGGATGCGGCAGAGCACGTCGCCGGTGTTCACTTTGGCGCCAAGGTGGGTGACTTCCGACAGGCCTACCATCGGATTGATCTGATCGGTCTCCACCTGCCGTCCACCACCGAGGCTGACCACGGCCAGGCCCAGCGCCTCACCGTCGATGCTGGCCACCGTGCCATCGCTCTCGGCCTCCACCGCGCGGATCACCGGGGCCTCCGGCATGTAGCGCCGCCAGTCCTCGACAAAACCGGTCGGCCCGCCAAGGCCATGAACCATCCGGCCAAAGCGCTCCGCCGCCGCGCCGGAGGAAATGGCCTCGCGCAGCTTGGCCGCGCCGTCCTCGATGCCGACATTGGCCAGCACCTCCGCGCCCAGCGCTACGGACAGATCATAAAGCGGCCCCTGCTGGCGGCCGGTCAGGACGCACATGGCCGCGTCCACCTCCAGAGCGTTGCCAAGCGAGGGGGCGAGCGGCTCGTCCATGCCGGTGATCAGCACAGATGTCTTGCAGCCCGCGCCGTTCGCCGTGTCGACCATCGCGCGGCTGAGCGCCTCGGCCTCCTTGACCGTTTTGAGAAAGGCGCCGGAACCGGTCTTCACGTCGAGCACAAGCGCCTGCAATCCCGCCGCGAGCTTTTTCGACAGGATGGAGGCGCAGATCAGGTCCATGCTCTCGACCGTCGCGGTCACGTCGCGAATGGCGTACAGCCGCTTGTCCGCCGGGGCGATGGCGGCGGAGGCCCCGACAATGGCGCAGCCCGCGTCCTTGACCACCTGCCGGAACCGGCGCTCGTCCGGCGCTGTGGCATAGCCGGGGATGGCGTCCAGCTTGTCGAGGGTTCCGCCCGTATGGCCAAGCCCGCGCCCGGAGATCATCGGCACATAGACCCCGCAGGCCGCCAGCGCCGGGGCAAGCACCAGCGACGTGCAATCGCCGACGCCCCCGGTGGAATGCTTGTCCGCCACCGGCCCGTCCAGATCCCAGGCCATCACGTGACCGGAATCGCGCATGGCCAGCGTCAGCGCGACACGCCCCTCATCGGACAGACCGCGAAGGCAGACACCCATGGCAAAGGCTCCGGCCTGCGCATCGGACACGGACCCATCGGCCAGCCCCCTGGCAAACCAGCGCAGATCCTCGGCCGAGACCGTCTCGCCCCGGCGCAGATGCGCGATGATGCGGCGGGCATCCGTCATGTGCGGTCCATATGATCCGGGGTGAAGGCGCCGGGCAGCAGATCGGAGACCGTTGTCACGAATTCCTGCCCGTCGAGCGTGGCCAGCGTCACCCGGACGTCGCCCTTCGCGAACTCCGCCAGCTTCTGGCGGCAGCCCCCGCAGGGCGGCACCGGCGCCGGACAATCCGCGATGACATAAACCTCGGCGATCTCGGTCTCGCCCGCGGCAACCATCGCGGCAATCGCCCCGGCCTCCGCACAGGTGCCCTCGGGATAGGCGGCATTCTCGACGTTACACCCGGCGTGAGTCGCACCGGAGGGGGTGCGGATGGCCGCGCCGACCTTGAATTTGGAATAGGGGACATAGGCGTTTTCACGCACCGCACGGGCGGCGTCGGACAATGACATGACAGGACTCTCCTTGGCAGGTCCGCCCATGTTGCGAAGCGCGTGGGGTGAATGCAAGGGGGCTTTGGCAAACGCACTTCCCCGCAAGCGCGAAACCTTGCGGAAGGTTGCCCGCAGCGCGCGGTGGTCCGGTGCGACTCCTCCGTCACGCTCTTGGCGCGGCCGTACTTGCCCGTTCGATCAGCGCAACCCCGACCAGCTCGACCAGCCCCACGTCAGGGGCCGCGGTGATCTCCCCCTCCAGCCGGTCGAGCAAGAGCTCGGTCGCCCGCACACCAAGTCGCCGGCGGTTCTGCCGGATCGTGGTCAGCGCGGGGATGTAGAACTGCGACATTTCGATATCGTCAAATCCGATCACTGAGATGTCCTGCGGCACCCGCACCCCGGCCTCCGTCAGGGTCGCGATCAGGCCGAACGCCACCATGTCCGAGGCGCAGAACACCGCTGTCGGGCGCTCGTCCATGGCGATGATCCGCTGCGCCGCCGCCTGCCCCGACTCCATCGAGAAATCACCGCGCATGATCCAGTCCGGGTGCGCCGGAAGCCCCAGTCGGTCGCGCTCGGCCAGCATCCCCTCGCGCCGCGCGGCGGTCAGCACGTTGCCCTCCGGCCCGGTGACATGGGCGATCTTGCGATGGCCAAGACCGTGCAGGTGCCGCACCGCCAGCTGCGCGCCGGTAACGTTGTCGCTGCGAACGGAGGGCAGCGGGCAATCGTGCACCCATTCACAGGCAAAAACCACGCGCCCGTCGACGCCATGATCGGAGAAGGCCGCAAGCTGGCCTGCGTTCAATCCCCCGTCAAGCGAGATGATCCCGTCCACCCGCGCATCGAGAAAGTACTCAACCAAGGCGCCCGGCCCGCCCGCGAACCCGTCGGTGTCCTTGATCAGCACGGCGTAATCCGTCCCGGAAAACCGCGCACTGATCCCGGCGAGGATCTGCGAAAAGAACGGGTTTCCGAGATTGGGCACAAGCACCAGCACCGCCCCGGCGCGTTGCTTGCGCAGGTTGCGGGCCGCCTTGTTCACCCGATACCCGGTTTCGCGAATCGCGTCCTGCACCGCCTTGCGCGTTCCTTCGGACAGGATGCCGGGGTTTGACAGCGCCCGGCTTACCGTCGCGGTGGATACCCCTGCCGCACGGGCAACGTCCTGAATACGGACCGTTTTCTGTATCATTCCCTCTCCCCCGTCCCTGCGGGCCCCATCTCACCTCAAAGCTGAGTCTTGACAAGAGCCCCGATCCCGGTTGAACATACATGTAATCGTTTTCACTCCTGACTTTGCCGGGAAATGTAAACGATTACAAGAGCGGCCACCAAAGGGTCGTCACGTGACAGTCAGGCCGCGGGGAGGCGGTCTTTAGGGAGGACTACAATGACTAACCTGCGTACTCTTTTTGCAGCAACCACGGCACTTTGCGCCGCGGGCGCGGCATCCGCCGCCGAGCTGGAGGTCACCCATTGGTGGACGTCCGGCGGGGAGGCTGCGGCCGTGGCCGAACTGGCCAAGGCGTTGAATGAAAAGACGGAACACAAATGGGTTGATGGCGCGATTGCCGGCGGTGGCAGCACCGCCCGCCCGATCATGATTTCCCGCATAACGGGTGGCGACCCCATGGCTGCCACACAGTTCAACCATGGCCGCCAAGCCGAGGAACTGGTCGAAGCGGGGCTGATGCGCGACCTGACGGACGTTGCCGAAGCGGGCAATTGGGCCGAGGTGATCAACCCGCCCTCGCTGCTCGAGTCCTGCACCCTCGATGGCCGCGTCTACTGTGCGCCGCTGAACATCCATTCATGGCAGTGGCTGTGGCTGAGCCATAAGGCCTATGAGACCGCGGGCGTGCCAGTCCCGACCACATGGGATGAATTTGTCGCCGCCGCGCCCAAGCTGCAAGAGGCAGGCATCACGCCGATGGCCATGGGCAAACAGGGATGGCAACAGTCCGGCGCGTTCAACGTCATGATGATCTCGCTGCTGCCCAAAGACGTGTATATGTCGGTCTATCAGGACAAGGACGCAGAGGTTGCGGCCGGCCCAGACGTTGCCAAGATCTTCAAGGCCGCCGCCGACGCGCGCGAGATGGCCGCCGACAGCAACGTGCAAGATTGGAACCAGGCAACCAACATGGTCATCACCGGTCAGGCCGGCGGTCAGATCATGGGGGACTGGGCGCAGGGTGAATTTCAGGTTGCGGGCATGACCGCGGGCGAGGACTACACCTGCCTGCCGGGTTTGGGCGTGAACAAGACACTGCAAGCGGGCGGAGACGCCTTCTACTTCCCGGTTCTGGACGATGAGGAGAAAAGCGCAGCGCAGGGCGATCTGGCAGCGCTGTTGCTTGAACCCGAGGTTCAGGTGGCCTTCAACCTCAAGAAAGGCTCGCTGCCGGTGCGCGGCGATGTCGATCTGGAGGCGGCAAACGACTGTATGAAAAAAGGACTTGAGATCCTCGCCACCGGCGACTCGCTGCCGGATGTGAACCAGTTGATCAGCTCGGACACCCGCGTGCAGATCGAGGATCTATTCGTTCAGTTCTTTGCCGACCCGAGCATCACGCCCGAGGACGCGCAGGCTGATTTCGCCGAGATCATCGACGACGCTGACTGACGGGGAAACCCGACACGCGGCGCCGGTCCGGATATGGACCGGCGCCGCATCACCCCTGCCCTGACACGACAGAACGCGAGGTGCGCCCATGGCCGCGTCACGCCCGAGTAGCCTGTTCCGAAACCTCAGCGCCAAGATCGCGGCGATCCCGATGATCATCACGGTGCTTTGCGTCTTTATCGGCGGCAGCCTCTGGACGATTGCTTATTCCTTCACCGGCTCCCGCCTGCTTCCGAAGTGGAAGTGGAAGGGGCTCGATCAATACGAGCGGCTTTGGGACAGCAAACGCTGGCTGATCTCGATCGAAAACCTGTTCATCTATGGCATCTGCATGTTGATCGCGAGCCTCGTGCTTGGCTTTGTGCTGGCAGCGCTGATGGATCAGAAGATCCGCTTTGAGAACACCTTCCGGACGATCATCCTTTATCCCTTCGCCCTGTCATTCATCGTGACCGGCCTTGTCTGGCAGTGGATCCTGAACCCGGATCTGGGTGTGCAGCATATCGTGCGGGGTCTCGGGTTCGAGAGCTTTGAATTCGATCCATTGTACAATCCGGATATTGCCATCTACGGTATCCTGATCGCCGGGCTCTGGCAGGGCACGGGGCTTGTTATGTGTCTGATGCTCGCGGGGTTGCGCGGCATCGACGAAGACATCTGGAAAGCCTCCCGCGTGGACGGCATCCCGGCGTGGAAGACTTATATTTTCATCGTGATTCCAATGATGAAGCCGGTGCTGATCACGACCCTAGTGATCATCGCCACCGGCATCGTGCGGGTCTATGACCTCGTCGTGGCGCAGACCGGCGGCGGCCCCGGCCTCGCCACCGAAATGCCCGCCAAATACGTCTACGACTATCTCTTCGGTGCGCAGAACCTCGGACAGGGCTTTGCCGCTTCGACGATGATGCTGCTGGCGGTGACCATCGTGATCATCCCATGGGCCTACCTTGAATTCGGAGGAAAGAAACGTGGCTAATCCGGCAACTTTCTCCGCCACCGTCGCAGGCGCCGACGCGGCCTCGGGCGCGCTCTCCGGCCCGCGTGGCCCGAAACCGAAAAAGGCCATCTCCGGACGCAACATCATGATCTACGGCACGCTGATCATCGTGGCGCTCTACTATCTGCTGCCGCTCTACGTGATGGTGGTGACCTCGCTCAAGGGCATGCCGGAAATCCGCATGGGCAACATCTTTGCGCCCCCGGTTGAAATCACCTTCGAGCCATGGGTCAAGGCCTGGTCGCAGGCCTGTACCGGCCTCAATTGTGACGGGCTGTCGCGCGGGTTCTGGAACTCGGTGCAGATCCTGATCCCCTCGGTGATCCTGTCGATCGCCATCGCCTCGGTGAACGGCTACGCGCTGGCCAACTGGCGGTTCAAGGGGGCGGAGTTCTTCTTTACCGTGCTCATCATCGGGGCCTTCATCCCGTATCAGGTGATGCTCTACCCCATCGTGATCATGCTGCGCGAGATCGGGCTCTATGGCTCGCTGACGGGGCTGATCCTCGTGCATTCGGTCTTCGGCATGCCGATCCTGACCTTGCTGTTCCGCAACTACTTTGCCTCCGTGCCAGAGGAGCTGTTCAAGGCCGCACGGGTGGATGGGGCGGGCTTCTGGCAGATCTACTTCCAGATCATGCTGCCGATGTCGCTGCCGATCTTCGTCGTCGCGATGATCCTCCAGGTCACGGGCATCTGGAACGACTTCCTCTTTGGCGTGATCTACACCAAGCCGGACCTTTATCCGATGACCGTGCAGCTCAACAACATCGTCAACTCCGTGCAGGGCGTGAAGGAATACAACGTCAACATGGCGGCAACGCTGCTGACCGGGCTGGTGCCGCTGATCATCTACTTTGTCTCCGGCAAGCTGTTCGTACGCGGGATTGCCGCCGGGGCAGTCAAGGGATGATGAACCGATTGCCGCCGACCACAGGCTGGGGGCGTCGCCCCCAGACCCCCAGGATATTTGGACAGAGAAGAAACACGCGCGCCGAGGCGCACCACGCACACATGGGGCCCCAGACATGACCACCAGTGATCCAAGCATCTCCATCAAGAACCTCAAGCTGAGCTTCGGCGCGGTGGAAGTGCTCAAGAATCTCAATCTTGATATCGGACAGGGCGAGTTTGTCGTGCTGTTGGGCAGTTCGGGCTGTGGCAAGTCCACCTTGCTCAACTGCATTGCCGGGCTTCTGGATGTCACCGACGGGCAGATCCACATCGGTGGCAAGAACGTGACCTGGGAAGAGCCTTCCAAGCGCGGCATCGGCATGGTGTTCCAGTCCTATGCGCTTTATCCGCAGATGACAGTAGAGGGGAACCTTGCCTTTGGCCTGAAGAACGCGGGCCTGCCGAAGCCGGAGATCAAGGCCAAGATCGCCAAGGCCGCCGAGGTTCTGCAGATCGAGCCGCTGCTGGGGCGCAAGCCCGGCGCGCTGTCGGGGGGGCAGCGGCAGCGGGTGGCCATCGGGCGGGCGCTGGTGCGGGACGTCGATGTCTTTCTCTTCGACGAGCCGCTGTCGAACCTCGACGCCAAGCTGCGCGCCGACTTGCGGGTGGAGATCAAACAGCTGCACGCGACACTCGGCAACACGATGATCTACGTCACCCACGACCAGATCGAGGCGATGACACTGGCCGACCGCATCGCCATCATGAAGGGCGGGCATGTGCTGCAGTTCGACTCGCCCAATGAGATCTACATGCGGCCGAACTGCCTCTATGTGGCGGAGTTCATCGGCTCTCCGTCGATGAATTTCATCGACGGCACGGTGAGCAGCGGCAGTTTCGCCTCCGATCTCGGAGCGATGCCGCTCGGAGATTACGATTTTGCCAAGGACCCCGGCACCACGCCCGCTACCCTTGGCATTCGGCCCGAGCATATCGTCAGCGGCGCGGAGGCCGAGACCATGCCGATCCGACTGGAGAGCACCGTGAACCTTGTGGAGCCGCTCGGGTCCGACACACTTGTCCGGGTTCAGGTGGACCAGCAGTCCATGTGGGTTCGCCTTGACGGGCAAGCCACCGTTCGCCCCGGGCAGGCGCTGCCGCTCGGCTTCAGTGCCGCCCGGGCGCATCTTTTCGATAAAACCACCGAAGCGCGCCTTTAAGCGGCGCAGAAGGACAAGACCATGACTGTATCGTTTCAACTCTACTCCGCTCGCGACGCCGGGCCCTGGAACAAGACGCTGAAGACGCTGGCCGATCTGGGCTATACCCAGGTCGAGGGATTTGGCGGCAACTACGAAGACCCTGCCGCCTTCAAGGCGCTGCTGGACGCCAATGGGCTGTCGATGCCATCGGGCCATTTTTTCCCCGCAGGCTCGTTCGAAGACGGGCTGGAGCGGACGCTGGCCACGGCCAGGACGCTTGGCATGGAGCGGCTGTTCTGCCCTGCTCCGGAGGATGATCTGCGCCGTGACACCCCGGACCCGGCGGCGTGGAAGGCTCTGGCAAAGCGGCTGGATGAGGCCTCCAAGAAGGTGCGCGATGCGGGTTTTGCCTTTGGCTGGCACAACCACCATTGGGAGTTCATGGGCGGCGCCGTGGGCATGGAGATCCTGCTCAACGAGGCGCCGGAGATCGACTGGGAAATGGACGTGGCCTGGGTCGTGCGTGGCGGCGGCGATCCGCTCGCGTGGATCGAGACCTGCAGCGACCGCATCACCACGGCGCACGTCAAGGACATCGCCCCCGAGGGTGAGTGCGCCGACGAGGACGGCTGGGCCGATGTCGGCACCGGCACCATGGACTGGGCCGGGCTCATGAAGGCGCTGCGCGGCGCGGGCGTCGATCTGTTCGTCATGGAGCACGACAAGCCCTCCGACGCGACCCGCTTTGCCACCCGCTCCATCACGAACTTCAAGGGGTACTGAGCCATGAGCACACTCGGCGTAGGCGTGATCGGCTGCGGCAATATCTCTGCCGCCTACATGAAGCTGGCCCCGCTGTTCAATGGCATCGAGATGCGGGCCTGTGCGGACCTCAGCGCAGACGCGGCCAAGGCGCGGGCCGAGGAATTCGGCCTGCGGGCCGAGAGCGTGGACGGGCTGCTGGCGGCGGAAGATATCGGCATCATCGTCAACCTGACCGTCCCGGCGGCGCATTACGCGGTGTCGAAGCGCATCCTTGAGGCGGGCAAGCACAGCTACTCGGAAAAACCCTTTGTCCTGTCTCTTGAAGAGGGCGAAAGCCTGCGCAAGCTGGCGGCGGAAAAGGGCCTGCGGGTGGGGTCCGCCCCGGACACATTCATGGGCGGCGCGCATCAACTGGCGCGCGCGGTTCTGGACGAAGGCTGCACCGGGCGCATCACCGGCGGCACCTGCCATGTCATGTCCTTCGGCATGGAGCACTGGCACCCCAACCCGGACTTTTTCTTCCAGCCGGGCGGCGGGCCGATCCTCGACCTTGGCCCCTACTACATCACCAACCTCGTGCAGCTCATTGGCCCGGTGAAGGCCGTGGCGGCGATGACCGGCAAGGGCCGCGAGACGCGGACCATCTCCAACGGGCCGCGCAACGGCGAAGAGATCCCGGTGGACACGCCGACGACCGTTCAGGCGCTGCTTGAGTTCGAAAACGGGGCGATCATCAATTTCGGCGCAAGCTGGGACGTGAAGGCGCATCGTCACAAGAACATGGAGCTTTACGGACAGGACGCGTCTCTTTACGTGCCCGATCCGAACTTCTTCGGCGGTGAGGTGCTGCTGGCCACGCCGGAGGGCGAAAGCGCCGTGCCGGAGCGCGGACATCCCTTTGGCGTCGCCAATATCGAGGACGGGCGCGGCAATCCTCAGGCCAATTACCGCTGTGCGGGGCTGGCGGATATGGCGCAGGCCATCCTTGCCGGGCGGCCGCATCGCTGCTCTCAGGAGCTGGCCACGCATGTGGTCGAGGTGATGACCGCGATCCTGCAGGCCGGGGAGGACCGCGCCTGGGTCACGATGCAGACCACCTGCGCCCGCCCCGAGGCGCTCAGCCCCGAAGACGCGCAGGCGCTGCTGGCATAAGCCGCGCCTGCCCGAGACGAAACCGCGCCCCGGCCCCGCGCCGGGGCCTCATGGTCCAGGCGAGCATGAGGCCCCGGGTCAGGCCCGGGACGCGGTCCACCCAAGACCAGAGGTCACTCCATGATCCGCAACCCGATCCTGCCCGGTTTCAATGCCGACCCGTCGATCTGCCGCCGGGGCGATGACTGCTTCATCGCCACCTCGACCTTCGAGTGGTTCCCCGGCGTGCAGATCCATCGCTCCACCGACATGGCCAACTGGACCCTCGCCGCACGGCCGCTCAATCGCGCCAGCCAGCTCGATATGCGTGGAAATCCGGACAGTTGCGGGATCTGGGCGCCCTGCCTGTCCTATGCCGATGAGCGCTTCTGGCTCGTCTATACGGACGTGAAGCGCTACGACGGCAACTTCAAGGATGCGCATAATTACATCGTCTGGGCCGAGGAGATCGACGGGCCGTGGAGCGATCCGGTCTATGTCAATTCCTCGGGGTTCGATCCGTCGCTGTTCCATGATGACGATGGGCGGAAGTATTTCATCAACATGCAGTGGAACCACCGGTCCGAGAGCATCGGCGGCAGCCCGAAGCATCGCGCCTTCGACGGCATCCTGTGTCAGGAATGGTCGCTCGAGCATGGCCTGACCGGCCCGGTGCGGAACATCTTTCCCGGATCCGCGCATGGTCTGGTGGAGGCGCCGCATCTCTACAAACGCAATGGCTGGTACTACCTGACCTCCGCCGAGGGCGGCACCGGCTATGACCATGCCGTGACAATGGCACGGGCGCGCGATCTTTGGGGGCCGTATGAGATGCACCCCGATACGCACCCGCTGACCGCCAAGGATGCGCCAAACAGCCCCCTGCAGCGTGTCGGTCATGGGCAAATCGTGGAGACGGCGGCGGGCGAGACATGGCACACGTTTCTGTGCTCCCGCCCCATCGACAAGAGTGGCAAGCCCGCGGCGCGGGGCTACTCCCCGCTGGGCCGCGAGACTGGCATAGAGCGCTGTGTCTGGCGCGATGACTGGCTCTACCTTGAGGCGGGCGGCGTGGTGCCGCGCCTGGAGGTGCCATCGGAGGCCTCGAACGCCCCGGCCCCCGCCCTGCACCGCCGCTTCGATAGTGACGCGCTGCCGCCGGAATTCCAATGGCTGCGCACGCCCTACCCCGACCGCATCTTTGCGCTGAGCGGCACGGCGCTGCGCCTGTTTGGCCGCGAGAGCATCGGGAGCTGGTTCGAGCAGGCGCTGGTGGCGCGGCGGCAGGAGCACCTGCGCTATCGCGCGGAAACCACGCTGCACACCTTTGCTCCCACGACATATCAACAGAACGCGGGCCTCGTGACCTATTACAACCGCTTCAAGTTCCACTTTCTCGCCGTCACCCACGAGCCAGGACTTGGCCGCGCGCTGACGATCCTGTCCTGCCCCGGCGATTATCCCGACGGCAAGCTCGACTTCACGGTGCAGCCCAGTGCCATCGCGGACGGCCCCATCGACCTCGCGGTCGACTCCACCGGCGCAAGCCAGCAGTTCTTCTACCGGCAGGGTGGCGACTGGACGGCCTTCGGACCCCGGCTCGATGCCGCCGTGCTGTCGGACGAAGGCGGACGCGGGGAGCACGGCAGCTTTACCGGCAATTTCACCGGCATGGCGGCCTTCGATCTTACCGGACAGGGCACGCCCGCCGATTTCACCCGCTTCGACTACACGCCCGGGAGCGCGCGATGACCGCCTTTCTGGAAATCATGGACATCGCGACCGGCACGGCGGAAACCCTGCTGCAGACCGAAGCCCATATCGAAGCGCCCAACTGGGCGCCCTCGGGCGATCATCTGATCGTCAACGCGGCGGGCCGCGCCTATCGCGTGCTGCTGGACGCCCCGGCCCTGCAGGAGATCGACACGGGCGGCCTGGTGCAGCTGAACAACGACAAGGCGCTGTCGCCCGATGGCCGCTGGCTTGCGATCAGCGACAAGACCGAAACCGGCAAGTCCTGCATCTATACCCTACCTGCGGGGGGCGGTGTCCCGGAACGGATCACGATGCAGGTGCCAAGCTGGTTTCACGGCTGGTCCCCGGACGGCGCGCGGCTGGTTTATACCTGCGTGCGGGACGGGGCGTTCGGCCTTGCCAGCATTGCCGAAGCGGGCGGCGACGAAACGCTCCTGATCCGCAGCGCGCACCACTATGACGGGCCGGATTACACGCCCGATGGCGCGTTTATCTGGTTCAATTCGGACCGGGGCGGCGGTATGGACCTCTGGCGCATGAAGGCCGACGGCAGCGCGCCGGAGCGCATGACCGACGGGCCGGAGGTGGACTGGTTCCCGCATCCCTCGCCGGACGGCAAACACGTGCTCTACCTCGCCTATCCAGCCGGGACCGAAGGCCATCCCTTCGGCCTGCCCGTGGCGCTCAAACTCATGCCTGCCGCCGGAGGCGCGGCCAGGACACTGACAACGATCTTTGGCGGACAGGGCGCGCTGAACGTGCCGCCATGGGCCCCGGACAGCCGCCGCTTTGCCTATGTCCGCTATAGCGAAACTCACAAGACGGAGACCTGACATGCCAGGATTGATCAAGGGACCGGCGCTTTTCCTCGCGCAGTTCGCGGGAGACGAGGCCCCGTTCAACAGCCTCGAAAACATCACGAAATGGGCCGCCGGGTTGGGCTACAAAGGCGTGCAGATCCCGACAGCCGACGCCCGTCTGTTCGATCTCGAAAAGGCCGCGACAAGCGAGGCCTACTGCGACGAGATCAAGGGCATCTGCGCCGATGCCGGTGTGCAGATCACAGAGCTGTCGACCCACCTTCAGGGGCAGCTTGTCGCGGTGAACCCCGCCTATGACCGCGCCTTTGACGCCTTTGCCCCGGCGCATGTCCACGGCAATCCCAAGGCCCGTCAGGCATGGGCCGTCGATCAGGTGAAGAAGGCCGCCGTGGCCTCGCGCCGCCTTGGCCTCGATACCACGGTGAGCTTTACCGGCTCGCTCGCGTTCCCCTATCTCTACCCATGGCCGCAGCGCCCCGATGGTCTGATCGAAGAGGCCTTTGCCGAGCTGGCACGCCGCTGGTTGCCGATCTTTGACCATTACGAGGACAACGGCGTCGACATCGGCTTTGAAATCCACCCTGGCGAGGATGTCTTTGACGGTGCGACATGGGAGATGTTCCTTGACGCCTGCGAGGCGCACAACCGCTGCCGGATCAACTATGACCCTTCGCATTTCCTGCTTCAGGCGATGGATTACCTGCAGTTCATCGACCTCTACCACGACCGCATCTGTGCCTTTCACGTCAAGGATGCGGAGTTCAATCCCGATGGCCGTCAGGGCGTTTATTCGGGCTATCAATCCTGGGTCAACCGCGCCGGACGCTTCCGCTCCCTCGGGGATGGGCAGGTCGATTTTTCCGGCATCTTCTCGAAGCTGGCGCAATACGGCTACGATTCATGGGCCGTGCTGGAATGGGAATGCTGCCTGAAATCCCCGCAGCAGGGCGCCGCCGAAGGCGCACCCTTCATCGACGCCCATATCATCGAGGTCACAGACAAGGCCTTCGACGATTTTGCCGGCGGCGAGACCGATATGGACGCGATCCGGGCCATGTTGGGGACAGACGCATGAAACCCTTGAAACTTGGCATGGTCGGCGGCGGTCAGGGCGCGTTTATCGGCGGGGTGCACCGCATCGCCGCGCGTATCGACGGTCAGTGGGAGCTGGTCGCGGGGGCGCTGTCCTCCGATGCGGAGCGGGCGCGGGCGTCGGCGGCAGAGCTGAACATCGCCCCGGACCGCGCCTACACCTCCTTCGAAGCGATGGCAGAGGCCGAGGCGGCGCGCGAAGACGGCATCGACGCCGTCGCCATCGTCACCCCCAACCACATGCACGCCGCCCCCGCCCTGGCCTTCCTCAAGGCGGGCATTCACGTCATCTGCGACAAGCCCCTCGCCGCCACCCGTGAACAGGCCGATGCGATCGCGGCAGCCCAGCGCGAGAGCGGCAAGCTGTTCATCCTGACGCACAATTACACCGGCTACCCGCTGATCCGGCAGGCGCGGGAGATGGTCGCGAACGGCGATCTGGGCGACATTCGCGTGGTGCATGTGAACTATGTGCAGGACTGGCTGGCCGAGGTGCCGGACCCGGACAACAAACAGGCGGACTGGCGCACCGATCCGGCGCGCTCCGGCGCGGGCGGCTGCATCGGGGATATCGGCACCCATGCCTTCAACCTCGCCTCCTTCGTCACCGGCCTCAAGACCGAAGGCGTGGCTGCCGATCTCGACGCCTTCGTGCCGGGACGGCAGGTGGACGACAACGTGCATGTCATGCTGCGCTTTGCCGGTGGGGCCAAGGGGATGCTCTGGGCGTCGCAGGTCGCCGTGGGCAATGAAAATGCCCTGACGCTGCGGGTGCACGGCACAAAAGGCGGCCTCGAATGGGCGCAGGAAAACCCCAACGTCATGACCTTCAGCCGGCTCGGAGAGCCGAAACAAATCCTGACGCGCGCGGGGGCCGGAGCCTCCGGCGCGGCCAACCGCGTCAGCCGCACGCCGGGGGGCCATCCGGAGGGCTATCTCGAAGGGTTTGCCACGATCTACAACGAGGCGGCGGCCCTTGTGCGCCATGCCCGCGACGGCACGCCCCTGCCCGAGGGCCTGCATGTGCCGGACATCGAGGACGGTCTGGACGGGATGCGCTTCATCTCCGCCAGCCTCGCGTCCTCGGCGGCGAACGGGGTCTGGACGCCGCTGGTCTGATTGCCGCTGACTGCCGCGCCGTGTTGCAACCGTTGTTTAAAAAATGGCCCGGACTCTTTGAAAGTGTCCGGGCCAGCCGGATGCCGTTCCGCGTCCCCCGAGCGAAATTCTGTGCTATAGCATTTTCAAAGCAGTCCTGAAGCTGCTATGCGCCAAAGGCGGCTGGTCGTGGACGCCGCAAAATGGTTTAGCACTAAACAAAGTGCAATTCGGGAGAACGACATGGACGAAACGGCCAAGGAAACCCTGCGTCAGGCAGCCCTGTTCTATCACGAGCACCCCAAGCCGGGTAAGCTTGAGATCCGGGCGACCAAGCCTCTCGCCAATGGCCGCGACCTCTCCCGCGCCTACTCGCCCGGCGTCGCCGAAGCCTGCCTTGAGATCAAGGCCAACCCCGAAGACGCGGCGCGCTACACCGCCAAGGGCAACCTCGTCGCTGTGGTCTCCAACGGCACGGCGGTGCTTGGGCTTGGCAATATCGGCGCGTTGGCGTCCAAGCCGGTGATGGAGGGCAAGGCCGTCCTGTTCAAGAAGTTCGCCAACATCGACTGTTTCGACATCGAAGTGAACGAATCCGACCCCGAAAAGCTGGCCGATATCGTCTGCGCGCTGGAACCGACCTTCGGCGCGATCAATCTCGAAGACATCAAGGCACCGGATTGTTTCATCGTCGAGCAGATCTGCCGCGAGCGGATGAACATCCCGGTCTTTCACGATGATCAGCACGGCACCGCCATCGTCGTCGGCGCGGCGGCCACCAATGCGCTGCACGTCGCCAAGAAAGCCTGGGGCGATATCAAGGTGGTCTCGACCGGCGGCGGCGCGGCGGGCATTGCCTGCCTCAACATGCTGGTCAAACTCGGCGTCAAGCGCGAGAACATCTGGCTTTGCGATATTCACGGGCTGGTCTACGAGGGCCGCACGGAGGACATGAACCCGCAGAAAGCCGCCTTTGCTCAGGCCTCCGATCTGCGCACGCTGGACGAGGTGATCGACGGCGCCGACCTCTTCCTCGGCCTCTCCGGCCCCGGTGTGCTCAAGCCCGAACATGTGGCAAAGATGGCCAAACGCCCCGTCGTTTTTTCCCTTGCCAACCCGACGCCGGAAATCATGCCGGATCTCGCCCGCGCGGTCGCGCCCGATGCGATCATCGCCACGGGCCGCAGCGATTTTCCCAATCAGGTCAACAACGTCCTGTGCTTCCCCTTCATCTTCCGCGGCGCGCTCGACGTTGGCGCGACAGAGATCAATGACTCGATGGAAGTCGCCTGTGTCGAAGGCATCGCCGCGCTCGCCCGCGCCACCACCTCCGCCGAAGCCGCCGCCGCCTACAGCGGCGAGCAGCTCACCTTCGGCGCCGATTACCTGATCCCCAAACCCTTCGATCCGCGTCTGTCCGGTGTCGTCTCCACCGCCGTGGCGCAGGCAGCGATGCAGACCGGCGTGGCCAAGCGCCCTCTGGCCGACCTCAACGCCTACAAGCAAAAGCTCGACGCGAGCGTGTACAAATCCGCCCTGTTGATGCGCCCGGTCTTTCAGGCCGCGCGGACGGCCTCGCGCAAGATCGTCTTTGCCGAGGGCGAGGACGAACGTGTGCTGCGCGCCGCGCAGGCGATCCTCGAAGAGACCACCGAACAGCCGATCCTCATCGGCCGCCCCGAGGTCATCGGCCAGCGCTGCGAGCGCATGGGGTTGAACATCGGCCCGGACAAGGGGCTGGAGATCGTCAACCCCGAGAACGACCCGCGCTATCGCGATTACTGGGGCACCTATCACGAGCTGATGGCCCGGCGCGGCGTCACGCCCGATCTGGCCCGCGCGATCATGCGCACCAACACCACCGCCATCGGCGCGGTCATGGTGCACAGAGGCGAGGCCGACAGCCTGATCTGCGGCACCTTCGGTGAATTCCGCTGGCACCTGAACTACGTCACGCAGGTGCTGGGCTCGGAGCGGCACCGCCCGAATGGCGCGCTGTCGATGATGATCCTCGAAGACGGGCCGCTGTTCCTGGCCGACACCCACGTCTGGGCCCTGCCCACGCCCGAGCAACTGGCCGAGACCGCCATCGGCGCCGCCCGCCATTGCCGCCGCTTCGGGGTCGAGCCGCGCATCGCCTTCTGCTCGCAATCGCAGTTCGGCAATCAGGCCGAAGGCTCCGGCAAACGGATGCGCGAGGCCATCGCCCTGCTCGACGCGCTGCGCACGGATTTCCAGTATGAAGGCGAGATGAACGTCGACGCCGCGCTCGATCCGGAGCTGCGCGAGCGGCACCTGCCCGGCGGGCGGCTCGACGGGGCGGCGAACGTGCTGATCTTCGGCCACGCGGACGCGGCCAGCGCCACGCGCAACATCCTCAAGATGAAGGCAGGCGGTCTGGAAGTCGGTCCGATCCTCATGGGCATGGGCAACCGCGCCCATGTGGTCACCCCCGGTATCACCCCGCGCGGCCTGCTCAATATGGCGGCCATCGCGGGCACGCCGGTGGATCATTACGGCTGATCGGTGACACGATGCATGGCTTGCGCGAACGTGTGGGCCGTGCTTTGATGAGACACTCAACTTGATTTGCAAATAATTTTTGGAAAGGTCGAACTGTTGAAGACTGTCTTCTCTCTTTTGGCATCCCTTTTGCTCGGCACCGCCGCCTCTGCGGCGACCACTGGTTTCTCCCTTGGCATTGCGGGCGACAACAACATTCCCACGCTGACACTCACCAACACCGGCGATCTCGGCGAGATCATCGGCTTTGATGTGACCATGGGCGTCAGCGGTTACAATTTTGACGGCGTCACGAATTCTTCGGAAGCGGCTTCCGCCGGGGTTTCGACGACTCTGACGGTCGGCGATTACAACACCAGTGGCGGCAGCACGTCGGCTGGCCGGTACACCACCATCAGCTACACCAGCACCGGGTTCACCTCCGGCGGCAGCTTTTCCTATGCCGTGGACGTGGACAGCAACTACGCCAACAACATCCAGAACTATCAGACCCGCATGCTGCCCGGTGGCTCGTTCAGCGTGTACTTTTCCGGCGGCCTGACCAGCAGCCTGACCATTGATCTGACCCCGACGGCCGGCAACATGTCGGAGCCGTATTTCTACTCGGCCAGCGTAACAGACGCCGCGCCGGTGCCGCTGCCTGCGGGACTGCCGCTGTTGATCGCTGCCCTGGGCGGGGCCGTGGCGCTGACCCGGAAACGGCGCGCAGCGGCCTGACCCGGGCGGTCAAAAGTCGTCAAAGACTCTTGCAAAGTCCTTGCAAGGACTGTGTGGCGCCTACCGGCGGCGGCGTGCCAGGCCCAAACCTCCGAGCGCCGCCAGCAGGAGCATGCCCCCGGCAGGCAGTGGCACCGGGGCGGTGTTGGACGTGATCAACAGGCTGTCGATGGCCCAGCTTTCGTCAGCGCCGCCCTGCCAGCCCTGCCCTTCGGCATAAAACGACAGGCTGAGCGACGAGGATACGTGTCCGAAGGTCACGGAAATCACGCCGCCGTTGTCCACAGGCGCGCCGAAACCATAGTTTGCCGTTGCAAAACTCTCGGTCACCGTGGGTGGCACGGGTGCAAAGCCGGTCACCTCGTCCCAGGACAGCGTCAGCACGTCGACGCCGTCCGCCTCCACCGAAAAGTAGTCCGGGCCAAAGGTCGGGGTCGTCACCGAATCCCAGCTGTCGATCAGCGCCAACGAGAAGCTCAGCGTGATGCTGCCATGGCTTGCCAGCCCGCCGAGGTTGACGGTGGTGACCGCCGCCGGGTTTCCACCGGTGGTGTTCTGCCAGAACGAACCGCTCATGCCGGTCTGCCCGGCGTAGCCCTGCACCGCGGTCACGCCCCCGGAGCCGCCTATGGCGCCCGACACGGCACCGTCAAAGTTTTCGCTCAGCAGCGTCGCCGCCGACGCCGGACCGGCCAACGCCAGCAGCAGAGCGCCCGCCTGGAACCCCGTCTTCAGGATCATGGCATGTTCCTCCCTACCCAAATAAACCCCGCCGACGATCATGTCACGACTTCGCGCCAACCCGAAACAGAAATTGCGCCTGTGTGCGCACCTTCCTCAGCGAAGCGCCCAGTTCGCCCGTGACGACTCGGCGAGTCGTGCCTGAATTTGCAGCCCGAGACTTTGCAACTTTGCAAAATCACACTCCAGCCCCCAGTTTTCAGCAAATATCAGTGGGGTTTGCAAAATTTCGCAGGCTTCTCACGCCCTGTTTCGCAAATTTCCTGCGGTAATCTGTCCTGTCATACGCCAACAGGCTTGCCCGCGTCCCGCCTGACCCCCTAAGCCATTTCGTAAGGGTTTAGAGGAGGACCACCATGGGGTATCAAGAGGTTTACGACAGCTGGAAAGCCGATCCCGAGGGCTTCTGGATGGAGGCCGCGCAGGCGATTGACTGGATCGAGGCACCGCAACAGGCGCTCTTTGATCGTGGCGAACACATGTACGAATGGTTTGCCGATGCCAAGGTGAACACCTGCTGGAACGCCGTCGACCGCCATGTGGAAAATGGCCGGGGCGAGCAGACCGCGGTCATCTACGACAGCCCCATCACCCACACCAAGCGCGAAATCTCCTATGTCGAGCTGCGCAACCGCGTGGCCAATCTCGCCGGAGCCCTGCGCGCCAAGGGCGTGGAAAAGGGCGACCGCGTCATCATCTACATGCCAATGATCCCCGAAGCGCTGGAGGCGATGCTGGCCTGCGCCCGGCTCGGCGCGGTGCACTCCGTGGTCTTCGGCGGGTTTGCAGCCAACGAGCTGGCCGTGCGCATCGACGACGCCAAGCCCAAGGCGATCATCGCCGCCTCCTGCGGCATGGAGCCGGGGCGCGTCGTGCATTACAAACCGCTGCTCGACGGGGCCATCGACCAAGCCACGCACAAGCCGGATTTCTGCGTGATCTTTCAACGCGAGCAAGAGGTCGCGCAGCTTGTCGAGGGCCGCGATGTCAACTGGCATGGCTTCCAGTACGGCACCGAACCTGCGGACTGTGTGCCGGTCGAGGGCAATCACCCGGCCTACATCCTCTACACCTCCGGCACCACCGGCCAGCCGAAGGGCGTGATCCGCCACACCGCTGGCCATCTCGTGGCACTGAACTGGACGATGAAGAACATCTTCAACGTCGATCCCGGTGACGTCTTCTGGGCCGCGTCGGACGTTGGTTGGGTCGTGGGCCACAGCTATATCTGCTATGCGCCGCTGATCCATGGCAACACCACCATCGTCTTCGAGGGCAAGCCGGTGGGCACACCGGACGCGGGCACCTTCTGGCGGGTTATTTCCGAACACAAGGTCAAGACCTTCTTCACCGCCCCCACCGCCTTCCGCGCGGTGAAACGCGAAGACCCGAAAGGCGATTTCGTCAAGAAATACGACCTGTCCAAGCTTGATCAGGTCTTCCTCGCCGGCGAGCGCGCCGATCCCGACACCATCGTATGGGCACAGGACCAGCTTCAGGTCCCGATCATCGACCATTGGTGGCAGACCGAGCTTGGCTATCCGGCGATCTGCAACCCGGTCGGGATCGAACTCTTGCCGATCAAGCTCGGCAGCCCGACCGTGCCAATGCCCGGCTATGACATGAAGGTGCTGGACGAAGGCGGCAACGAGCTGCCCCCGGGCGAGCTTGGCGCCATCGTTGCCAAACTGCCCCTGCCGCCCGGCACCCTGCCCGGCCTTTGGAATGCGGAGGCGCGCTTTCGCAAATCCTATCTTGAGCATTTCCCCGGCTATTATGAGACCGGCGACGCGGGCATGATCGACGCGGATGGCTATGTCTCGATCATGGCACGCACCGATGATGTCATCAACGTCGCGGGCCACCGCCTCTCCACCGGCGGCATGGAGGAGGTGCTGGCCTCGCATCCCGATGTGGCCGAATGCGCGGTGATCGGTGTGACCGATGCGCTCAAGGGCCAGCTGCCGCTGGGCTTTCTGTGCCTGTCGTCCGGCGTGAACCGCCCGCATGAGGAGATCGTGAAGGAATGCGTCGGGCTGGTGCGCGAAAAGATCGGCCCGGTTGCCGCCTTCAAGCTCGCCTGCGTGGTGGACCGCCTGCCCAAGACCCGCTCGGGCAAGATCCTGCGCGCCACCATGGTCAAGATCGCAGACGGGGAACCCTTCAAACTCCCCGCCACCATCGACGATCCGGCGATCCTCGACGAGATCAAGGTGGCCTTGCAGGGCCTCGGCTACGCCAAGGACTGATCCATCCATACGGCCCGGCTCTCTGCCGGGCCTTTTTCATGGCAATGCATCCAAGGCCGCCGGACGAAAGAACGGCGCGCCCGGGTTACCGGGCACGCCGCTCAAGTCCCCAAAACCATTTGGGAAGTCAGTCCAGGCCGGTCCAACTAGAGACATGGGGACGATGGAGCCCTGCCAAGCCTGACCGGAATGTGTGGCCTGCGTACCCAATCCAAAACCGTTAACAGATCAACGTGCCACTCAACACGCAAACCAAGCAAGCCAACACGGCAAGACGCGAAATGTCGTCGCACCGCGCATACCATCCCGTCACCAAACCTGAAAACCATTGACGGAAAGCAAAAACGCCCCATCGGTACGAAACTTGGCAACGGCCTTACTAAGCTCAAAAATCCCGTGTATGTAAGTGATACACGTCACATGCGAAGACAGATTCCTATTTTTGGCAGCAAATTCAATGACCCCACCTGATGGCTCTGACAAACATGGGCTTTCCAGCATCCTTTTCGAGGCGCTTCAGCCGCTGGACGCCAATGCCCTGCGTGCCATGGCCCGCCCTGTCCATTTTCCGGCCCAGTCGCAGATCTGCGCCGAGGGCGAGGAAGATCACTCCATGCTTCTGATCGAGACCGGCCGTGTGGAGATCAGCCTGACGTCCATGGATGGCCGCCGGTCGATCCTGGCGCAGCTTGGCCCCGGCGACGTGGTTGGCGAGATGGCCGCCCTCGATGGTCGCCCGCGCAGCGCCGATGCCGAGGCCGCCGGTCATGTCACCGGCCTGCTGCTCACCCGCGCGCAGGTTCAGACCTTCTTGCACGAACGCCCCGAGGCGGCCCTTCTGGTGATTCAGACCCTCTGCGAGCGCCTGCGCAAGACCAACGCGCGGCTTGCCACGCAGGTCCTGACCGACGGGCCGACCCGCCTTGCCCGCCTGCTCAGCCAATTGTTCCGCGATTGGGGCACCATGCAGCCCGATGGCCGCGTTCGCCTGACCGAGAGCTTCTCGCAATCCGACTTTGGCGATATGACCGGCCTGACCCGCGAGACGGTAAACCGCAACATCCGCTCCTGGGAAAGCCGGGGCATATTGCACCGTGAGGGGCAGAGTCTCGTGCTCACCGACCCGGAGGCGCTGGACGCGATGGCGCAGTAACGCGCCGATCACCCGGTAGACTGCGTGCCCTGCGGCCTGTCTTCATGGCCCCCATGATGGGTGTGGCGCGGGTCCATCATGCCCTCTTTGACGTTCCAGTGGATCAGGGCGACGTTCACCGGATAGGCGGCGATGAACCCGAGCGTCAGCGATACGATCATCGAAGACCAGAACAGCGGATCGCCCAACCCCGCCTTGCCCGATAGCATCAGATCGACAGAAATCGCCACGATTTCCATCACCGCGATCGACGGCGTCTCGGAGAGCACCGCATCCCGGATCGCCGTGCGCACCGGCACGCCCTTCTCCACCAGCGGCCCCACGGTCAGCGCATAGCCCGCCACATAGGCCATGGCAAAGGTCAGCGCGGCAATGCCGGTGTTGCCAAGTTGAAACAGCCCCACGGCCAGAATAAGCCCGACGACCTCGCCCGCCCCGCAGCCCGAATAGCAATGCGCGACGGACCGGAACGCCCGGCGCCAGAGCGTGTCCCTGGGAATCTCCTTGCGTCCGCAGTTGAGGTAGATCAGCAGGCCGAGCAGCCCGGAATAGACCACGGTCAGGCACCAGTCGAGCCTCATCAGGCTCATCAGATGGGCATTCTTGCTGCGCAGATCGCGGATCACCGAGACCAGAGAGGGCAGCATCAGAGCGGCCCAGCCAATCAGAAACCACGGCGACGAGAGGATACCGGTGATGGTCTGCAAAGAGCAGAAACCGCTCCGGGCGCCCAAGAGTTCCGTCAGGACCTCAGACGAATTGCTCGCGGATCAGCCGCTCTTCCAGCCCGTGGCCGGGATCGAACAGGACGTGATGCGCGATTTTCGGCTCTGATCGAATATGCACCTGCCGCACGTCGCGCACCGCGTTGCTGTCCGCTTCGGCCATCACCGGGCGCTTTTCCGGCTCCAGCACTTCGAAGCTGACCTCGGCGCTCTTGGGCAGCAGCGCCCCGCGCCAGCGCCGGGGCCGGAAGGCCGCCACCGCCGTCAGCGCCAGCACATCGGCACCAATCGGCAGGATCGGCCCGTGGGCACTGTAGTTATAGGCGGTCGAACCCGCAGGCGTCGCCACGAGCGCCCCGTCACAGACCAGCTCGGGCAGGCGCACCTTGCCGTCGACGCTGATGCGCAGCTTGGCTGCCTGCGGCCCCATCCGCAGCAAGGACACCTCGTTGATGGCCAGCGCCCGCTTCTCGCGGCCATCGCCACAGATCGTGCGCATGACCAGCGGATTGATCACCGCCTCCTCCGCCGCTTCCAGCCGCTCCACCAGCCCGTGCTCGGAATATTCATTCATCAAGAAACCGACGGTGCCCCGGTTCATTCCATAGACCGGCGCCGGGTTGTCCTCCGTCCGGTGCAGCGTCTGCAGCATGAAGCCATCGCCGCCGAGCGCGACGATGACATCCGCCCCCGCTTCCGTGTGATCGCCATAGCGCCGTGTCAGGCTTTTCAGGGCGGCCTGCGCGATATCGGCCCGCGAGCCGCAAAAAGCGATGCGTAAAGACATGCGGGGTTTCCTGTCCACTCCGTTACGCGCCAAAACAAGCACAAAGGACCCCGGTTAGCCAGATATGGCGGAAGATTAATGCGCTGCGTCGGTTTAGAACCTTTGCCCCCCATCGGCTTTCCGTTACATGAGCGTCAAATTCCCGGATTCTCCAAAGGAGCAAGGACGATGAACGCATCCATCCGTGACGACGGTTTCTTTACCGAAACCCTTTCCTCCCGTGACCCCGAGCTGTTCGGCGCCATCACGGGCGAGCTTGGCCGCCAGCGTGACGAGATCGAGCTGATCGCCTCTGAAAACATCGTCTCCCGCGCCGTCATGGAAGCGCAGGGCTCCGTGATGACCAACAAATATGCCGAAGGCTACCCGGGCAAGCGCTATTACGGCGGCTGTGACTGGGTCGACGTGGCCGAAAACCTCGCCATCGAGCGCGCCAAGGCGCTGTTCGGCTGCGAGTATGCCAACGTCCAGCCCAACTCCGGCTCCCAGGCGAACCAGGGCGTCTTTACCGCGCTGATCCAGCCCGGCGACACCATCCTTGGCATGTCCCTCGACGCTGGTGGCCACCTGACCCATGGCGCAAAGCCGAACCAGTCCGGCAAATGGTTCAACGCCATCCAATACGGCGTGCGCCAGCAGGACAACCTGCTCGATTACGATCAGGTGCAAGAGCTCGCGACCGAGCACAAGCCCAAGCTGATCATCGCTGGCGGCTCCGCCATCCCGCGCCAGATTGATTTCGCCCGCATGCGCGAGATCGCCGACTCGGTGGGCGCGCTGCTGCACGTGGACATGGCGCACTTCGCCGGTCTCGTGGCCGCGGGCGAGCATCCCTCGCCCTTCCCGCACGCCCATGTGGCCACCACCACGACGCACAAGACCCTGCGCGGCCCGCGCGGCGGCATGATCCTCACCAATGACGAGGCGATCGCCAAGAAAATCAACTCCGCGATTTTCCCCGGCATTCAGGGCGGCCCGCTGATGCACGTCATCGCCGCCAAGGCCGTGGCCTTCGGCGAGGCGCTGCGCCCCGAGTTCAAGACCTACGCCCAGCAGGTCATCAAGAACGCCCAGGCGCTGTCGGATCAGCTGATCAAAGGTGGCCTCGACACCGTGACCCACGGCACCGACACGCACGTCGTGCTCGTCGATCTGCGCCCCAAGGGCGTGAAGGGCAACGCCACCGAAAAGGCGCTTGGCCGTGCGCACATCACCTGCAACAAGAACGGCGTGCCGTTTGACCCCGAAAAGCCGACCGTCACCTCCGGCATCCGTCTTGGCTCGCCTGCGGGCACCACGCGCGGCTTTGGCGAGGCAGAATTCCGCCAGATCGCCGACTGGATCATCGAGGTGGTCGATGGCCTCGCCGCGAACGGCGAGGACGGCAATGGCGAGGTCGAAGCCAAGGTCAAAGCCGAAGTCGAGGCGCTGTGCCAGCGCTTTCCGATCTACCCCGAGCTCTGATCCCGCCGACCGGACGCGACAAGCAGGGCCCATGCGCAAACGCATGGGCCTTCTTCGTTTTTCGAGCATTCGCGGCCGCGATGGTATAGGCTAGACGCGGGTCAGCCGAACAGGAGACCGCGCCAATGAGCAACGCCGCGTTCTGGGACCGCATCGCCCCGCGCTATGCCACCCGCAAACTCGACAACCCCCAGGCCTGGGAGGCGACACTCGACCGCTGTCGCCATTGGCTCCGCCCGGAGGCCACCGCGCTGGAGCTTGGCTGCGGCACCGGCAGCACCGCCCTGCGGCTGGCCGACGCCGTGGCCGCCTACACCGCCACCGATCTCTCCGGGGCAATGATCCGCATCGCCCAATCCAAGGGCGCGCCGCCGAACCTGCAATTCATGCACGTCGATGCCGCCGACGCGCTGGCCCCCGGCATGGACACGGTGCTGGCCTTCAACCTCCTGCACCTTGTCCCAGACCTGCCGACGTTCCTGCACCGGATCCACGCGGCACTGCCTCCCGGGGGCCTGTTCCTGTCGAAAACCCCCTGCCTTGGCCACAAAGTCTGGCTGCGCCCGCTCATCGCCCTGCTCCGCTGCTTTGGCAAAGCGCCTCCGGGCATTCAGTATTTCACCACCCGCGCCCTAGACGACCTGATCCGGGACGCCGGATTCGAGATCGTGGAAACCGGCGACTACCCCGCCAGCCTGCCCAACCATTTCATCGTGGCGCGCAAACCCTGAGCAGGGGTTATACCGCGCAACACATATAGTTTGCGAACGCGGCACCCGCGCGCGCCTCCGGCGGCAGCCACGGACAACGAGGACGGAGACGACTGCGCCCCTTGGCACCTGCCCTGAGGCGCGGCCCGCGCTGCGCCATGCCCTTTGGTCAGGTGCACATTCCATGCAAGATCCGTTTGCACCTGTGTTACATTTCGCGCCTAATCCACGTCCAAAGACGCTCACTCCGCACGAAAGGACACCTCCCATGCGCCCGTTCCGCCCCAGCCGCCGCGCCTTCATCGCCGGTTCCGCCTCGCTCATCGCGCTCCATCCGTTCTCGGCCCGTGCTCAGGGCGCGCAGGCGCATCTGCGCATCATGGAGACCACCGACCTGCACGTCCACGTCTTCCCCTATGACTATTACGGCGACCGCCCTGTCGACACCGTGGGCCTCGCCCGGACGGCCAGCCATATCAACGACATCCGCGCCGAGGCGACCAATTCGCTGCTCGTGGACAATGGCGACTTCCTGCAGGGCAACCCCATGGGCGATTACATCGCCTATGAGCGCGGCATGAAGGAGGGTGACATGCACCCGGTGATCACCGCCATGAACACCGTGGGCTTTGATGCGGCGACCATCGGCAACCACGAATTCAACTACGGCCTCGATTTCCTGATGAAATCCGCCGCTGGCGCGGAGTTCCCCATCGTGCTGGCCAATATCGCCAGGACCAAGGGCGCCACCCCGCGCGAGGATGAAACGCTGTTCAAGCCCTACGTCATCCTTGAACGGGAGCTGACCACCGGCGGCGGCGAGACCCATCCGATCAAGATCGGCATCATCGGCTTCACCCCGCCGCAGGTGATGAACTGGGACCGCAAGCATCTGGAGGGCAACGTCGAGGCGCGCGACATCGTCGAGACCGCGCAGGCCTACGTCCCCGAAATGCGCGAGCAAGGCGCGGATATCATCCTGGCCCTGTCGCACTCCGGCATCGGCTCGGCGGATCACGAGGACGGCATGGAAAACGCCTCCGTGCCGCTCGCGGCGGTGGACGGCATCGACGCACTGGTGACCGGGCACAGCCACCTCGTCTTCCCCTCCCCGACCTACGCAGACTACGCCGCCGTCGACGCCGACAAGGGCCTGATCCATGGCAAGCCTGCGGTCATGGGCGGCTTCTGGGGCTCGCACCTCGGGGTGATCGACCTCATGCTCGAACGCGACGGAACCGCATGGCGCGTGGTCACCACCGAAACCGCCACACGCCCGATTTCCGAGCGCAAGGAGGACCGCTCCGTCGCCCCGCTGGTCGAGAGCGATCCGGCGGTGCTCGCCTCCGTGCAGCAGGAGCATGACGAAACGCTCGCCTATGTCCGCCGTGCCGTGGGCAAGACCGCCGCGCCGCTGCACAGCTATTTCGCGCTCGTGGCCGATGACCCCTCGGTGCAGATCGTCTCGATCGCGCAGAAATGGTATATCGAACAGATGCTGGCCGGGACCGAATACGAAGGCCTGCCGGTGCTCTCCGCCGCCGCGCCGTTCAAGGCCGGGGGCCGGGGCGGGCCCGAGTATTACACCGATGTGCCGGTGGGGGATGTGGCGATCAAGAACGTCGCCGACCTCTACCTCTATCCCAACACCGTGCGCGCGGTGAAGGTGACCGGCGCGCAGGTCAAGGACTGGCTCGAACGCTCCGCCGGCATGTTCAATCAGGTCACGCCGGGCGAGGCGGATCAGATGCTGCTGAACCCGTCCTTCCCGTCCTACAATTTCGACGTGATCGACGGCGTGTCCTACCAGATCGACCTGTCGCAGCCGTCGAAGTACGGCCCCAAGGGCGAGCTGGAAAACCCCGAGGCCAGCCGCATCGTAAACCTGACCTTCAATGGCGCCCCCATTGACCCGGCGGCGGAATTCGTGATCGCAACGAACAACTACCGCGCCTCCGGCGGTGGCAACTTCCCCGGCACCGGCGACACCATCATCTTCGAGGCGCCGGATACCAACCGCGACGTGATCGTGCGCTATATCGTCGAACAAGGCACGATCAACCCGAAGGCCGACGCCAACTGGGGCTTTGCGCCGCTGGCAGACACCTCCGTGCTCTTCGACACCGGCCCGAAGGCCAAGGAGTTTGCCGCCGATGTCCAGGGTGTGACCATCGAAGAAGCCGGGGACGGCGAAGACGGCTTCGCCCGCTTCCGCATCGGCCTCTGAAATTGCGTCGGGGTCCCGGACCTGCTTCCGGGACCTCTGGCCCCGAGGGGTTGCGCCGCGCTGACGCGCGTCGCCCGGCGGGGCCGCGCACCTTCGGTGCGCGGCCCCGTGCCTTCCGCTCGTCGGTCAAAAAGTAGGAAAACGGGCGTTACGGCCCACCTCCGGCAGACTCACCCACGCGCGCCATCCGCCAAAATCTACCCAAGGCCAAACGCGCCCCACCGGACGCCCGCCCTCAGCGCATGAATTTCCGCCGCGCCTCCTCGGCAATGGCTTGCCGCATCTGCAGCTCGCCAAGCCGCGCCATGGCAGCCTTGCGCGCCTCTCCGCTCAGCCCCGCCATCGCGGCCTTCTGCGCTGTAACCTGCTTCTTGAGATCAATCTCTTCGGGCAGCACGCCGGCCTGCGCCATTATGCGAAAACCCGCCGCATCTCCGGCATCCACCAGCGCATCGCCCGGACGGTTGGGCAAAGGCTTTCCTTCGCCCGCAAGCCCCTGCAACCCGCCTTCCAGCAAGGTCTTGAGGATCCGCCGCTCTGTCAAACGTGTGAACCAGCCCATAGCCTTCTTTCCAAATCCGCTGCCAGTTGGCTCAGACTACCATCAGATCAAGCAAGGTCATCCCCGGCAATCAACCTCTGCCACGATCCCACCGGCCGAAAAAACCGGGGCCCTATGCAGGCCAGCCACCCGGAATAACACCTGCGTGGGCGTCGACTCTTTTGCCATGCAAAAG